>JALRJD010000367.1 GCA_023255165.1 Porticoccaceae bacterium
GGCAGGGCGAGGCCGAGCAGCACTGCGGTGACAACCGCGCTGTAGTCGCCGAGGTAAAAACTTACCGAGCGGCCGCGAAGTTTCACCATGACCGCTTCGCAGATCACCGCGGTCGCTGATGCCAACAGCACATTAATCAAGCTGCCCCAGCCAAACTGCCAGGTCAGCGCCAATAGTCCGGGCACGGTTGCCAGCAATACCAGTTGCATAACCTGAGAGGTGTTCTGGGCGCTGTGGGCGTGGGGTGAGGTGACCTGTTTAAATGCCATTATTCTGCCAACTCCGTGAGCCTGGATTTTGCCTGCTCCAGTTTTTGTCTGGTGTTTTCCACTGCGGCGCTGAGTATAGGCTGTTTGTCGCTATCGCTGGCGACCGCCTCGGCAAGCTTCTGTTCGGCAAGCTGCAAGCGCTGCTCGGCGGCGGCAATGGTGCGCTCAAGTTTGGCGCGCTGATCTTCGGGGCTGGCCTGTTTGGCGGCGGCGCGGGCCTGAGCCGCGGCAATAATATCCGCCGCGGATGAGCTGCCGTTTGCCGCTGCGCTATTGACCGCACCCGGTGAGGCTTTCGCCTGCTGGGCAGCGTCGCGGCGTGCGGCGCGCTTGGCTTCTTTTTCCTGCTCGGCCTGCTCGATGCGTGCCTTGTGAAACTCAAAGCGTTCGCGGGCGTGGTCGGCTTTAACTTTTTCTTCGTGAGCTTTGCGAATTTCACCTTTGGCGGCGCGATAGTACTGCACCAGTGGAATATTGCTCGGGCAGACATAGGAGCAGGCGCCGCATTCGATGCAGTCAAACAGATTGTGCGCCTGCAGGCGATCGTGGTCCTGAGCCTGGGCGTACCAGAACATTTGCTGGGGCAGCAGCGAGACCGGGCAGGCTTCGGCACACATGCCGCAGCGGATGCAGGGCTGCGCTGGTTCGTCGTCGGGAATCTCGTCGTAGCTTGGCGCCAGAATACAGTTGGTGGTTTTTACCACCGGCACTTCGGCCGAGGGCAGGGTAAAGCCCATCATCGGACCGCCCATTATCACGCGGCTACAGGCTTGCTGATCAAATTGATTGTGCGCCAACAGATGGCTGACCGGGGTGCCAATCAGGACGTCATAGTTGCGCTGGGTTGCGACTGCTTCGCCGGTTACGGTGGTCACCCTTGAGATCAAAGGTTCGCCATCCATCACTGCGCGTTTGATCGCGTAGGTGGTTCCTATATTGATGCACACCATGCCCAGGTCGGCGGGCAACTTGCCGGCGGGAACTTCCCTGCCGGTCAGGATATAGATCAGCTGTTTCTCGCCGCCGGAGGGGTATTTGGTCGGGAATACCACAACCGAAATACCGGTGCCTTCCACATGCGGGGCGAGCGCGGCGATGGCTTCGGGTTTGTTATCTTCAATACCGATCAAAATATTGTGCGGATGATTGAGGATGGCGCTGAGAATTTTAATGCCTTCGACAATTTCGCCGGCGCGCTCACGAATCGCGGAATCATCGGCGGTAATATAGGGCTCGCACTCGGTCGCGTTGACAATCAAGGTGTCGATCGGTCGCTGGCGTCCGGGGTTGAGTTTTACCGCTGACGGAAAGCCCGCGCCGCCCATTCCGGCGATACCGGCATTGGCAACGATTTCAAGCAGTTTGGCCGGTGCAATATGTTCGTAGTCGCTGATGCCCTGATGCTCAATCCACTGATCGGCCCCATCGCTGGTGATCTCAATGCAGGGTGCCAGCATGCCCGAGGCATGGGCGATAGGGCGATGTTCAATGGCGCTGATGGTGCCCGACGTTGGCGCGTGCATGGGAATACTCACTGCACCAGCGGCCTCGGCGATCAGCTGGCCTTTGAGTACCTGTTGACCGACTTCGATACAGGGGATAGCCGCCGCGCCGATATGCTGACTCAGGGGGATAACCAGTTTCTCCGGAATCGGCAAGCTGCCAATCGGCTGGGTCATGGACTGATGTTTGTTTTCCGGGGGATGCACGCCGCCCGGTGTTACCCAGGTTTTGCTCATGCTGCATCCTCATGAACAGAATCGCTGTTGGATTCAGGGTGAAGCTCGCCACGGCGATCGGTGGCAATCATCTGCCCCGGCCGTGCGGGAATTGACCATTTCCAGTCGGCGATGGTTTCCGCAACCGGCAGCATATCGATGCAGTCCACCGGGCAGGGCTCAACGCAGAGGTCGCAGCCGGTGCACTCGGCAGCAATCACCGTGTGCATTAATTTTGCCGCGCCGAGAATGGCATCGACCGGGCAGGCCTGAATACATTTGGTGCAGCCGATACATTCGTCTTCGCGAATATAGGCAACGGTTTTAACTTCGCTCTCCTGGCCGTGCTCTTCGTCCAGCTCCGGTGCCGGCACGCCGAGCAAATTGGCCAATGCATTAATGGTCGCCTGACCACCGGGCGGACATTTATTGATCGCATCGCCACTGGCAATGGATTCCGCGTAGGGGCGGCAGCCGGGAAAGCCACATTGGCCACACTGGGTTTGCGGCAGCAGTTCGTCGATCTGTTCGACAATCGGGTCGCCTTCAACTTTAAATTTTTCCGCGGCAAAGCCGAGCAGTCCGCCAAACAGAATGGCTAAACCGACCAGCGCAATCAACGCTGCAAAAATGGGGTGTTGCGAGATCATCTCAATCATTTAAACGAGCCCGCTGAATCCCATAAAGGCCAGTGACATCAGCCCGGCGGTAATCATGGCAATCGCCGCACCTTTAAACGATTCCGGCACATCGGCTGCTGCAAGGCGCTCGCGCATGGCAGAGAACAGAATCAACACCAGTGAAAAACCGGCACCGGCGCCAAAGCCGTAGAGGGAAGACTGGGTAAAGTTGAGTTCTTTGGCGCTGTTTTGCAGGGCCACGCCGAGCACCGCACAGTTGGTGGTGATCAGCGGCAGGAAAACACCGAGCACGCGATAGAGCAGCGGGCTGGTTTTTTCGATAAACATTTTGGTGAACTGCACCACCGCGGCAATCACCAGAATAAAGGCGATGGTGCGCAGATAGATCAGACCTAGGGGGTCGAGCACCAGTGCGTTGACCACATAGCTGGCCATGGCGGTGAGGGTCAATACAAAGGTGGTCGCGGCGGACATGCCGATGGCTGATTCGAGCTTGTTCGAGACACCCATAAACGGGCACAGTCCGAGGAACTGCACCAGTACATAGTTGTTGATCAGAATAGAGCTGACCAGAATGACTGCAAACTCTTGCATGTTACAAAGCCAAAGCGTTGTGAAGGCTGCCATTATCGGGGAATCAACTATCTCGATTCAACATATATACAGCAGGTCGTTAGTACTTTTAAGAATAAGTAGTAACTCCGCAAGGGGTTACGTCCCGACTCCAAAATCGCAGTTTATACGCAGCGATTATAGTTGTTGATCAGCTAACTCTCTGCCCCGGTTGCGCACCGCTGTCAGGTTCGAGCAGATAAATGCCTTTTTTGTCGCCAGCCGCTAGCACCATGCCCTCGGACATACCGAAACGCATCTTGCGTGGCGCCAGATTGGCGACCATAACCGTCAGCCGACCTTCGAGATCTTCGGGCTGGTAGGAGGATTTGATGCCGGAGAAAACCTGGCGTGTTTCACCGCCGAGATCCAGCGTCAGTTGCAGCAGTTTGTCGGCGCCTTCGACATGGGCTGCTTTGACAATACGCGCCACACGCAGATCCACCTTGGCGAACTCATCGAAGTTAATTTCCGCCGCAATGGGGTCGTCGGCCAGCGGGCCTTCAACAGGAGCGGCTTGAACAGCATTGGCGGTCTCTTCTTTGCTGGCTTCAATCATCGCGTCAACCTTCTCTTTTTCAATACGCAGCATCAACGGTTTAAATTCGGCAAGCTGATGGTCAACCAGCGGCTGTGCGGCGCTTTGCCAGATTAGTCTGTCATTGAGAAAGGCTTCCGCCGCTTCGGTCATTGCCGGAACAACTGGCTTTAAATAGGTCATCAGTACACGGAACAGGTTGATACCCAGCGAGCAGATGTCCTGAACCTGCTGTTGCATGCCTTCCTGCTTGTTCAGTTTCCACGGCTCTTTGGCGGCAATATATTCATTGGCGGCGTCGGCCTGAGCCATAATTTCGCGAATCGCCTTGCTGTAATCGCGGTTTTCATAATGGTTGGCGATGGCCTCAGCGGCGCCACTGACCTGCGCCCAGAGTGCCGGATTTTCAATATTTTTCGACAGCACGCCCTGGTTGCCATTGGCGATAAACTTGGCGCAGCGGCTGGCGATATTGACCACCTTGCCGACCAGGTCGCTGTTAACCTTCTGCTGAAAATCTTCCAGATTGAGATCGATATCCTCCACTGAGCCCGACAGTTTTGAGGCATAGTAATAGCGCAGATAGTCCGGGTTGAGGTGGTCGAGATAACAGCGCGCGTTAATAAAGGTACCGCGCGATTTGGACATTTTCTTGCCATTCACCGTGACAAAGCCGTGCACACAAATTTTACTCGGGGTGCGGAAGTTGGCGCTGGAGAGCATTGCCGGCCAAAACAACGCGTGAAAGTTGACAATATCCTTGCCGATAAAATGGTACAGCTCAGTGCTGCTGTCGGCTTTCCAGAAATGGTCGAAATCGATGCCTTCGCGATCGCAGAGGTTTTTAAAACTTGCCATATAGCCGATTGGCGCATCCAGCCAGACATAAAAGTACTTGCCCGGCGCATCCGGAATTTCAAATCCAAAGTAGGGCGCGTCGCGGCTTATATCCCATTCCTGCAGACCGCTGTCGAGCCACTCGCCGAGTTTGTTGGCCACCTCTTCCTGCACCGCGCCGCTGCGAGTCCAATCCTTGAGGAACTGCGTAAACTCAGGCAGTTTGAAAAAATAATGGGTCGAAGCTTTTTCAATCGGCGTGGCGCCGGAGATCACCGATACAGGGTTGATCAGATCAATCGGCGAGTAGGTCGCGCCGCAGGCTTCGCAGTTGTCGCCATACTGGTCTTCGGCCTTGCACTTTGGGCAGCTGCCTTTGATATAACGGTCGGCGAGAAAGAGATTTTTCTCCGGGTCGAAAGCCTGGGTGATCTCCCGCTTTGCGATATGGCCATTGGCGTTAAGACGCTTGTATATCAGTTCGGAAAATTCGCGGTTCTCCTCCGAGTGGGTGCTGTGATAGTTGTCGACACTGATCAGGAAATCGCGAAAGTCGGCCTCGTGAATGGCGCGCATATCGGCGATATGTTGCTCCGGGCTGATCCCTTTTTCGTCGGCCTTGAGCATAATCGCGGTACCGTGAGCATCGTCGGCGGAAAGGTAGTAACATTCGTGCCCGCGCATTCTTTGGAAGCGCACCCAGACATCGGTTTGGGTGTACTCGAGAATATGCCCTAAATGCAGTGCGGCATTGGCATAGGGAAGGGCGTTAGTGACCAGAATCTGACGTTTTGATGACATGGTGTGGTTTCGCGGTTAGAAGTTAGTTCCAGGTAAGGTTTCGGGGCGCACCTGTTAGCGCGCAACTATAGCGATTTTGCGAGCACTTTTCATGTGCTATCTGATCATCCGGTGAAACGGAACAGCACAATCAGCCCGGCAACCCCGGTCATTTAATTCAGTTAAAAATCAGCAATAACGGAGACAACAGTGTTAGCTCAAGTAAAACAGATTATCGCAGTAGCGTCGGGCAAAGGCGGCGTCGGCAAATCAACCACCGCGGTTAATTTGGCATTGGCGCTGCAGGCGGAAGGCAAAAAAGTGGGCCTGCTCGATGCCGATATTTATGGTCCGAGTATTGCCATGATGCTTGGCGTGCCAGAGTCAACCCGCCCCGATACCCCGGATGGTAAATCTTTTATTCCGGTGATTGCCCACGGACTTGAGACCATGTCGATGGCCTATCTGGTCAGCGACAAAACCCCAATGGCCTGGCGCGGCCCCATGGCCGGTGGCGCGCTGCAACAACTGCTTGAGCAGACGCACTGGAGTGAGCTGGATGTGCTGGTTGTGGATATGCCACCAGGCACAGGTGATATTCAGCTGACCCTGGCGCAAAAAGCCGCGGTGGCCGGTGCGGTGATTGTCACCACGCCCCAGGATATTGCGTTGCTCGATGCCAAAAAAGGCATTGAGATGTTTGCCAAAGTAAAAATCCCGGTGCTCGGCATTGTTGAAAATATGGCCGTGCATGTCTGCAGCAACTGCGGCCATGAGGAGTCAATTTTTGGCAGCGGCGGCGGTGAAAAAGTTGCTGCGGAATATCAGACCCAGCTGCTTGGCAGCATGCCCCTCGACCGAAGCATCCGCGAGCGCGGCGACAGCGGCACGCCGTCAGTGGTGGCTGAGCCGGACGGCGATATTGCCCAGCGTTACCGGGCTGTAGCGGCGCAAGTGATTGAGCAGTTGGCGGCGATGGACGACAGCAGCGGGCCAGAGATTGTGTTTGAGTAATATATTAAATGGCTAGTTAAGGGCGTTTTGTCTTAGGGGTAGCGAATCCAGCAATCGTTGACCCTGATCAATAAAAAAATTTGCACAGCCTTATTTTCTTTTCTAGCCTGAGAGACGGTAGCCCCGAACTTTTAAAATCATGGTTGATTTTTTAGGCTACAACGGATTGTACTTAAGTTTACGAGGCACCTATGGACGTCACACGCCACCACATAAAGACACTTTCTGCCGCTACGGTTTCTATCACCATCCTTTCTCTCGCGCTGAACGTTTTCCTTGCGATAGATTACTTTGATTCAGAGTCAGGTCAGCCTGATTCGAACAAGCCCCGAGCTGCTCTCCAATCTGGTGTTGAGCAGGTCAAATCCGATATTGCAGCTCCTCATTCTGACCTCTCAGGTACGGATAGTCTCGACGAATTTTATTCAATGCTCTTAGCGCAGGGGTTTGGTCGAGATCAAACCAAGCCTTTAATCTTTGCAAAGCTAAAACAGCAGTACGTCGATACCGGGCACAGAGTACTTTGGGTTGGGCCATTTCACTTGGCAACTGAATATAGCGAATCTCCAACACAAAAAACCACATTATGGTCTGGGCCGGCTGGAGGTAAACTT
>JALRJD010000051.1 GCA_023255165.1 Porticoccaceae bacterium
ATCGTTGAACTGAAGCTGAACGAGAAAGGCGTTGCGTCGTGCCGCGTCGAGTGGTTCCCGTTCTATGTGTAAATAAACACTCCCTATTCATGCTCAGGAGGATTTTGTGGTGCAACAGATTAACGTCAACGCCTATCGCGGTGAGATGCCGGATGGTTCGATCTGCGACTTTGCTGAGCTGCTGCCCTATGTGGCCGATATCAAAGGCATCGACCGCATTCGCTACACCACCTCGCATCCGGTTGAGTTTTCCGATCGCCTGATCGATGTCTACGCCCGCGTGCCCGAACTGGTCAGCCACCTGCATCTGCCGGTGCAGAGCGGTTCCGACCGCATTCTGATGGCGATGAAGCGCGGCCACACCGCGATTGAATACAAATCCAAGATTCGTCGTCTGCGCGAAGTGCGCCCGGATATCAGCATCTCTTCGGATTTTATTATTGGCTTTCCCAATGAGAGTGAAGAGGATTTCGCCGCGACCATGAAGCTGATTGCCGATATCGGTTTTGATACCTCATTCAGCTTTATTTACAGCGCCCGCCCCGGCACGCCGGCGGCCGACCTTCCCGACAATACCTCTGAAGAGGTGAAAAAACAGCGCCTGAAAATTCTCCAGGACCGCATCAGCCAACACGCCGCTGAAATCAGCCGCAAGATGGTTGGCAAGCGCGAAAAACTGCTGGTTACCGGTATCTCAAAGAAAGACCCGGGGCAGCTGCAGGGACGCACCGAAAACAATCGTGTGGTCAACTTCCGCAGCGACAATCACGCCCTGATCGGCCAGTTTGCCGAGGCCCTGATTACTGAGGCGCTGCCAAACTCGCTGCGCGGCGAGTTAGTCTAGCCCGCTGGGGCACAACGGTTTTCACAAGTACAGCCAGCCCGGTCATCATCGGATTTCATCCAACGCCATTATCCAACCGTAAAAAAGAAGTTACGCTAGCCGAGAGTTCGCGCTATGCTTCAAATAACGGGTTAATTTTTAAGGTACAAAAGCTCTCATTGAAAAGATTGGATAGTCAGCCATCTGCCTCAACCATCACTCTCGAGCCCAACGATGCTCGTCGCCTCGCCGCACTCTGCGGCCAGTTTGATGAAAACCTTCGCCTGATCGAACAGCGTCTAAACGTTGATATTCGCTCGCGCGACAATTTCTTCGCGGCCTATGGTGAGACTTTGGCGGCCAATCAGGCCACCTCCGTTATCTACAACCTCTACCAGCAGACCGCCCATTTTGCCGATCTGCCAGCGGAGGAAGTTCATTTGAATTTGCGGCAGAGTCTGCAACAACCCGAGCCATCATCACAACCCCCTGTGACAGCATCCCGAAAAGAGGCGCCAACTATGCAAACACCCTCGCTGAGCAACGCGCAGCCGTCCGACAATGTCGAGAGTTTTTCCGTGATTCGCACCAAAAAAGGCAATATTAAACCTCGCGGGTTAAATCAGCAGCGCTATGTGCGCGCAATCCAGACCCATGATGTGAACTTTGGTATCGGCCCCGCGGGAACAGGTAAAACCTATCTGGCGGTCGCCTGCGCGGTGGAGGCACTGTTGCGCGACGAGGTGGAGCGTATCCTGTTGGTGCGACCGGCGGTGGAAGCTGGCGAGCGACTCGGCTTTTTGCCCGGCGACCTGGCGCAAAAGGTTGACCCCTACCTGCGGCCCCTTTACGACGCGCTGCACGAGATGCTCGGCTTTGAAACCGTGGCCAAACTGCAGGAGCGCAATGTGATTGAGATTGCCCCTCTCGCCTATATGCGCGGGCGAACGCTCAATGGTGCTTATATTCTGCTCGACGAGAGTCAGAATACCACCAGGGAACAGATGAAAATGTTTCTCACCCGCATCGGCTTTGGCTCCACGGCCGTGATCACCGGTGATATGTCCCAGGTGGACCTGCCACGCGGGGTGCAATCAGGCCTGGTTCACGCCTGCGAAGTGCTCAAGGATGTCGAGGAAGTCAGCTTCACTCACTTCCTGTCAAAGGATGTGGTTCGCCACCCTATTGTCCAAAGTATCGTAGATGCCTATGATGCGCATGAAAACACCGACTGAATAACCCTCTCATGAATCTATCGATCGACATTCAGAAGGCATGTGCCTCTGAAGACTCCCCTGACGAAGACAGTATTACGCGCTGGGTAAGCGCTGCGATACGTGACGAGCGGGACGATAGCGAGCTGAGCATTCGCATTGTCGATGAACTCGAGAGCGGTGAACTCAACCAGCGCTACCGCGGCAAGAGTGGTGCCACCAATGTGCTCAGCTTCCCCTGCGATGCGGTCACCCCGGAACCTTTACCACTGATCGGCGATCTGGTGATCTGCGCGCCGGTGGTTGCCCGCGAGGCTCAGCAACAACATAAAACACCCCAGGCACACTGGGCGCACATCGTGATTCACGGCGTGCTGCACTTGCTCGGCTACGATCATATAGAGGATTCAGACGCCGAATGCATGGAAGATCTGGAGACAGCCATTATGCTGAAACTGGACTTTCCACCCCCCTACCGGACTCTCGACGAGTCCTCCGACGACCCAGTTGCGGTCATGAGTAACCACAAATGAACGACGAAACAGCCAATAGCGCGCCCGAAAAATCCCTGTTTGAGCGGATTGGTCGGGCCTTTTCGCAAAACCCGCGCAGCAGTGAAGATGTAGCCGATATGCTGCGCAGCGCCGAAAATGAGTCAATTATCGACGCCAGCGTGCTGCAGATTATGGAAGGTGCACTCAAGGTCTCCGACCAGCAGGCGCGCGAGATTATGATTCCGCGCTCACAGATGGTGATTATCGAAGACGACTTTACCCTTGAACAGGTGCTTGAGGTGGTGATCAGTTCCCAGCACTCACGCTTCCCGGTGGTGGGTGAATCGTCGGACGATATCAAAGGTATTTTGCTGGCGAAAGAGATGCTGCCGCTGCTGCTCGGCGACAAGGAAGCCTTTGATCTCAAGGCGATCCTGCGGCCGGCGACCATCATTCCCGAAAGCAAGAGACTTAATGTGCTACTGCAGGAATTCCGCGAGCAGCGCTACCATATGGCGATTGTGGTCGACGAATACGGTGGCGTCTCCGGACTGCTGACCATTGAGGATATTCTTGAAGAGATTGTCGGCGAAATCGAAGACGAGACCGACGAGCATGAGCAGGCGCAGATTCAGCCAACCGCCAGCGGCAAATACACCGTCGAGGCGATTACCGAAATCAGCGACTTTAACGAATTTTTTGATGTCGGCCTCGCCGACGACGAATTCGATACGATTGGTGGCCTGGTGCTGCACGCCTTTGGGCGACTGCCCGAAATCAATGAAAGCGTCGATATCGACAACTTCAACTTCAGAATAACTGATGGCGACAACCGCAAAATCACCATGCTGGAAGTGACCAAGCTCGTCTCATGATGCGCTCAACCCGCGGGCAAACGTTCCTCCTGCTGTTTACCGCGGGCGCACTGTTCCCCCTGGCGCTGGCGCCGCTCTACTGGTGGCCGATCGCCGTTCCTTGTATCGCTGTACTGTTTTATCAACTGCAACATCAAACGGTTGCACAGGCACTTGCCAAGACCGCGGTGTTTGCCTTTGCCATGTATTTCGCCGGTGTCAGCTGGGTCTATGTCAGCATTCATGACCATGGCTTTATCGCCGCACCGCTGGCACTGCTGGCCACCGCGTTGTTCTGTCTGTTTCTGGCCCTGCTGTTTGCCCTGCCTTTTGCACTCAGCGCGTTAATTCCGCAACATCCGGCGGCATGGCTAACAGGATTGCCGGCCATCTGGGTGCTCAGCGAATGGTTTCGCAGCTGGGCATTTACCGGATTTCCCTGGCTCTACGCCGGCTATATCCACACCGAAAGCTGGCTCAGCGGCTGGGCGCCAATTGGCGGCGTTATGTGGCTGAGCTTTATCACCGCTCTGGCCGCTGCAACCCTGGCCCAAATAGCGCAGTCCAAGCGAGACGAATGGCGGATTCACCGCAGCATTAAAATTTCAGTCTTTATAATACTTTTAACCGCAGTAAGTGGTTACTTTTTGCAATCTGTCTCCTGGACAAAAGAGACTGGCAAAACACTCTCGGTAGTGTTGGTTCAGCCCAACACAGACCAAAACAAAAAATGGTCGCCCGCCGATCGCCAGAGCATATTCGACCAACTCCAGGGGCAGACTGAGGCATATTGGGGCGCCGATCTGATTATCTGGCCGGAGGCAGCGATTCCAGCAACACCCCAGCGGGCCAGCGAGTTCCTCGGCCACATCGACCGTCTCGCCAAAGTGAACCAAACCGCCCTGCTAACCGGTATACCTACCTATAACTGGCGCAACGGCAACTACTACAACTCGGTAATGGCGCTGGGAACAGCCAGCGGCCAATACGACAAAACCCGACTGGTGCCGTTTGGCGAATATGTTCCTCTCGAAGGATTGTTGCGCGGGCTGATCCGCTTTTTTGATTTGCCGATGTCATCTTTTTCCCTCGGAGAGAGAGAGCAGCCGCCGATCAGAGTCGCAGGCGAAGCCATGGCCACGGCAATCTGTTACGAGATTGTCTACCCGGATCTGGTAGCCCGCATCAGCCGCGATGCAACGCTGCTGTTAACCGTCAGCAATGACGCCTGGTTTGGCCGCTCGTTTGCGCCGCAACAACATATGCAGATGGCACGTATGCGCGCTATTGAAAATGCCAAACCCATGCTCCGCGGCACCAGTAACGGGGTCACCGCGATTGTCGATTATCGCGGCAAGGTGGTGAAACAAATCGCACAGTTTAGTGCCGGCGAGCTGAGTGGCAACATTGCTCCGCGAGCCGGCGAGACATTATTTTCACGGACTGGCTCATGGCCGGTGGTGATCCTGGCGCTGCTGATATGCGGCGTTTTACTATCAAGAAAATCCTGGGGAACAAAAAATGGCCACAATTAATAAATCAGCAGTCACCTTCATGCGCATCAGAAAACTGGTTACAGCCACCGCTTTGCTGGTGCTTTGCGGCACAGCCGCGGCACTGGAAGTGGGTGATCAGGCGCCCGACTTTTCCCTGCCGGCCACTGATGGCAAAACCTACAGCCTCAGCCAGTTTAAAGACAAAGAAGCCGTGGTTATCGCCTGGTATCCCAAAGCCTTTACCAGCGGCTGCACAGTTGAATGTAAATCGCTGGCAAAAAATGGCCATCTGCTCAAGGAACTGCAAGTGGCCTACTTTATGGCCAGTGTCGACCCTCTCGAAAAGAATGCCGCCTTCGCCGCGGAGAATGAAGCCGACTTTCCGCTGTTGAGCGACCCCGGCAAGGAAGCAGCCAGCGCCTATGATGTGCTGGCTATTTATGGCCTGCCCAAACGACATACTTTTTATATTGGTAAAGACGGCAAGATTTTATTTATCGACAAAAATGTACGCCCCGACACCTCGGCTGAAGATATGGCGGCAAAGTTAAAAGAGCTGGGAGTGCCCGCAAGAGCGACGAGTTAATTATTGTGATAGTGATAGAGGCGGACGGTGATCAATTTTGTGAAACACTGTCCGCCTGAATCAGGCCTGATTTAAACCCAGCTCGCGTTGCTTTTTCTTGCTCGATCATTTTTCTGGACGCCTCAAAACTATCTTTCAGGTTTCGGGTAAAGGCCACCTTCCCCGGTCGCTTTCTGATCCCCGCACGCCTGAGTTTTAAAATCATGCGCGGCTCCAGACTGCTGATAACCAAGCCCATACCCCGGTTTTGCAAATCAGTGAATATCGATTCCATGGCAACAATAGCACTCATATCAAGCAGCGTAACTTCCGACATATCCAGTATTACCACTCGCACGTCGGGCCTTACCGAAGCGAGCACTTTTAGAGCTTTCTGCGCAGAGCCAAAGAACAGCGGACCATTAATATCGTAGACCGCCGTGCCGTCAGGCAAATCATAACCCGCATGATCACCCTCAATCACCGAGGTCTGTGCCAGATCAATGCTTCTTTTAATAAACAGCATCGCCGCCAACCCCATGCCCACCGCCACAGCAACCGTCATATCAAACAGCACTGTCAGCAGAAAACAGAGTATCAGAACAAACGCATCGTCCCGTGGCGCTATTTTCAGGGTGCGAATAACGTGTTTCGCCTCGCTCATATTCCAGGCCACTATCAACAACAGCGCGGCCATTGATGCCATCGGGATAAACGACAATAGTGGCGCCAAAAACAGGATGCTGGCGATAATAAACAGGCTGTGAATAACCGATGCCAACGGCAGGCTGCCACCCAATCTGATACTCATCGCCGTGCGGGCAATCGCCGCGGTGGCGGGCAATCCACCAAACAGCGGGGCGATAATATTGCCGAGACCCTGACCGATAAGTTCCTTGTTGGGGTTGTGTTTTTTGCCCGACATCCCATCGGCGATAACCGCACACAGCAGGGATTCCAGAGAGCCCAGCACAGCGATAGTAATAGCCGACGGCAGCAACTCACTGACCAGATCAAAACTCAAACCAATGGGAGCGCCGTCCGCCCCTGGCAATTGCCATGGCCACTGAAAATCGGGCAGCGAAGGCGGAATCCCGTGACGGGTAACACCATCTAGATGAAAGGAAACCCGACTGCCAATGGTATCCACAGAAAAGCCTGGCAGATACAGGCTCAACACCCAGGCCGACAGACCACCCACCACCAGCGCCACCAGATGAGCCGGAATTTTGGATCGAAATCTGGGCCAGACCAGCAGCACCGTTAGGGTTAGCGCCCCAATCAGGGTTTCGTTCCAATTAATGGATGGCAATGCCTGCACAATAGCCTGCCACTTTTCCAGATAATTTCCGTTTGACTGCCCGAGGCCAAGGCCCAGAAAATCGTTAATCTGAATCGTGGCAATCACAACACCAATGCCAGCGGTAAACCCCACCGTCACCGGGTAAGGCATCACTTCGATAAATCGACCCAGTTTTCCGACACCGATACACAGCAGAATAATGCCCGCCATAAAACCGCTGACCAACAGACCGCCGAGTCCAAACTGCTGCACAATCGGCAACAAAATAACCACAAAAGCCGCGGTGGGCCCGGATATATTGACTTTGGAACCGCCCGTCAGCGCAATAACAATGCCCGCTACAATTGCCGTGTAGAGACCATGCTGTGGTGGAACACCACTGGCTATGGCCAGAGCCATTGAGAGTGGGAGCGCGATAACGCCGACAGTTAACCCCGCCAGCACATTGCTTTGCAGCGCTTGCCAGGAGAGCCCGCCCGATAGAGATTTTCGCAGTGTGGATAGCATGTTGAATTCAGTTTCTGTTGCGACTTTTAGTCCGAGTTTTAGTCCCAGTTTTAGCAGGTTTCTTCAACCGCGGGTTCTTATTCAGGATTTTCAGGCTCCGAGTGCCCTGCACAGTCCGCAACCGGAGATGATGACGCCGATGTAATGGCATTGAGTACCTTTTCATGCCAGTCAAAACTTGTCAGCCGGATTGGCCTGGGGTCGGCATCACCAACGGCGACCACATTGACCTCAACCCCCTGCTGATAGGACCTTAGATAGACGCCGGTCATCACATTCCAGTCAACCCAGGTGATACCGTGTTCACCAATCACCACGCCGTCAAAAATACCGCGGCGGACTATTTTGAAATCGTTGGCTTCAAGCGCCGCGGTGGCTAACTCCAGCGCGTGATCAAGTCCCTCTTGCGGCAAGATGGCGCAGGCAATATGTTTCTGCCGCGGCCACTTGCTCTCTTTATAGCCATCCACGTCCGATGGCTTTGCCGGAAGCAGATTTGTTGTGGCACAGCCGGCCAGCAGCAAAACCAGTGGAATAACGAGCTTTGGAATAACGAACTTGGGTTTAACGAGTGCGGGTGCAAAACCCGATATTATTTTCATAGCGATCATCACAGTCAGGGATCATCAAAGTCGATGCACCTCTTAACTATAGATCACCCTGCTGTTTCAGCCTCAAACACTGCCAGCTCTCTCCCGCCGAGCAAAACCTATCTATGTAGGGGCCTGTTACCTTATAATTCGCGGCTTTCTCGCCAATCAACCAAGCAGTGAATTTTCATGACCACGGAACGCCTCTACAACCCCGCTGAGCTGGAGCATGAAGCCCAGCAGTACTGGACTGACAACAAAACATTTGAGGTCACTGAAGACCCTGATCGCGAGAAATTTTACTGCCTTGCGATGTTCCCCTACCCCAGCGGCAAGCTGCATATGGGTCATGTGCGCAACTACACTATTACCGATGTGATTGCCCGCTATCAGCGCATGCAGGGTAAGAATGTGCTGCACCCGATGGGTTGGGATGCCTTTGGTCTGCCCGCCGAGAATGCGGCGATTCAAAACAAGACCGCGCCGGCCAAGTGGACCCATGAAAATATTGCCTATATGAAGGCCCAGCTCAAGTCGCTGGGTTTTGGCATCGACTGGTCGCGGGAGCTGGCCACCTGCGATCCCGACTATTACAAATGGGAGCAGTGGTTTTTTACCAAGCTCTACGAAAAAGGTCTGGTCTACAAAAAGACCAGCGCCGTGAACTGGTGCCCCAATGACGCCACTGTGCTGGCCAATGAACAGGTTGTCGACGGCTGCTGTTGGCGCTGTGACAGCCCGGTGGAGCGCAAGGAAATTCCCCAGTGGTTTATCCGCATTACCGATTACGCTGATCAGTTATTGAACGATCTCGATGAGCTGGAACACTGGCCCGAGCAGGTTAAGACAATGCAGCGCAACTGGATCGGCAAGAGTCGTGGCGTCACCATGACCTTTGATCTGGCCGCGGCGATTGCCGGACACGCCAGCTTTGATGTCTACACTACCCGCCCGGATACATTGATGGGCGTGACCTATCTCACCCTGGCGACACAGCATCCGATTGCATTGGCCGCCGCCGAAAACAATCCGCAACTGGCCACTTTTATCGAGCAGTGCAAAACCCAGCAGGTCTCTGAAGCGGAGATGGCGACCATGGAAAAGCGCGGCATGGATACCGGGCTCAGCGCCATTCATCCGCTGACCGGCGACTCGGTTCCGGTCTGGGTCGGCAACTATGTGCTGATGGACTACGGTTCCGGCGCAGTAATGGCGGTGCCTGCTCACGATCAGCGCGACTATGAATTTGCCAAAAAATATCAACTTCCGATCAAACAGGTTATCGCGCCGATTGGCGATGAGTCCTGCGATCTCGATAGTGAAGCCTTTGTTGCCAAGGGCAAGCTGATCAACTCCGGCGCCTATGATGGTTTGGATTTCAGCGCCGCCTTCGACGCCATAGCGGCTGCTCTGGCGGCATCCAACCACGGCTCGGTGACCACCAACTTCCGTCTGCGCGATTGGGGCGTCAGCCGCCAGCGCTACTGGGGCGCGCCAATCCCGATGTTTAATCTGGCCGACGGAGGCGAAATTCCGGTGCCGCTGGAGCGACTGCCGGTACTGTTGCCAACCGACGTCATCATGGATGGCATTCAGTCACCTATCAAAGCCGACCTCGAGTGGAAAAAAGACCAAATCGACGGCCAGGCGGTGGAGCGCGAGACCGATACCTTCGACACCTTTATGGAGTCATCCTGGTATTACGCCCGCTTTACCTGCGCCGACCTCGATAGCGCCATGCTCGACCCCGCCCGAGCCGACTACTGGCTGCCAGTTGACCAATATGTTGGCGGCATCGAACATGCCATCCTGCACCTGCTCTACGCACGCTTTTACCACAAGCTGTTGCGCGATGAGGGGCTGGTGAGCAGCAACGAGCCGTTCAAAAGCCTGCTCTGTCAAGGGATGGTGTTGGCCGAATCGTTTTACAAAGACAGTACCGGCCGCAAGCAGTGGCTGTCGCCTGATCAGGTGACAGTTGAGCGCGACAGCAAGGGCCGAACCATCAAAGCAGTCGAGACGGCCAGCGGTGAAGAAGTTCATAGCGGTGGCATCACCAAGATGTCGAAATCGAAAAACAATGGCGTCGATCCGCAGACCGCAATCGACAAGCACGGCGCCGACACCGTGCGACTGTTTACCATGTTTGCAGCGCCTCCGGAGCAGACGCTGGAGTGGAGCGACGATGGCGTCGCTGGCGCCAACCGTTTCTTGCGTCGACTCTGGACCATGGTGCACAGCCATCTGCAACAGACAAACGAGCCACTGAATGTAGGCGCGCTGAATGATGCGCAAAAAGATCTGCGCCGCAAAACCCATGAAACCATTAACAAGGTCAACGATGACTTCGGTCGCCGCAACACCTTTAACACTGCCATTGCCGCGGTGATGGAGCTGTTAAACGAAGTCGCCAGACTCAGCGACAACGACCCCCAGAGCTGTGCCGTGCGCCATGAAGCGCTGAGCAGCGCGGTGCTGCTGTTGGCCCCCATCGCGCCGCATATCTGCCACAGCCTGTGGGGTGCGCTGGGTAACAGTGAAGCGGTAGCAGATGCCAGCTGGCCAACAGTGGACGAAGCCGCTCTGGTGCGCAGCACTATTGAGCTGGTGGTGCAGGTGAATGGCAAAGTACGCGGCAAGATTCAGGTGGCGGCGGATGCCTCGCGAGAGAGCATTGAAGCGCTGGCTCAGGCGGACGAAAATGTGCAGCGGTTTACCGAGGGCGTGACAATCCGAAAAATCATTGTTGTTCCTGGAAGACTGGTTAATATAGTAGCCAACTAGACTCAGTAGCCAATACACACCCCACAGTGAGTACCAACCAAAAGGCAGACAGAAATGGTGACCGGAATGCGACATCGGCTGTTAGCGATAATACTGCTCTTGACCCTTGGCGGGTGCGGCTGGCAGCTGCGTGATGCGCAGGTGGTGCCGCAAACCATCGGCAGTTTACATGTGGCCACACAACTGTCCGATCGCGATATTGTCAATGAGTTGACCCGCGCGCTGGATGTCTATGGCGTTAAAGTGGTCGATTCCGCAGCCGCCGCTGATTACTCGGTGGTGATTGTCGACTTCCGGCAAAATCGTCGCATTGCCACACTCAATGCCAGCGCCCGGGTTGCGGAATATCAACTCAACGACGACCTCGACTTTTTAATTGCCGACGCCACTGGCGCACCGCTGACAGCTCTGCTCACCGCCTCGGTGGAACGCAGCTATGAAATTGAAGAGCGCGACATCCTGTCATCGGAAAATGAAGAGCGGCAGGTAAGACGGGAGATGCGCGAAGAGATTGTGCGTCAGATTCTCAACCGACTGAAAGTTCTGCCAGACCAGGCCGCCGCGGCAAAGGCCGCCCAGACAGACAAGCAGTAAGCCATGAAACTACGCGCCGAGCAGCTTCAGGATCATCTTAAAAAGCAACTGTTGCCGGTCTATATCATCAGCGGTGACGAGCCGCTGCTATCTCAGGAAGCTGCCGACAGCATTCGCACCGCGGCCCGCGCTCAGGGTTTTGCTGAGCGCGATATCTTTCATGCCGAAGGCAACTTCGACTGGAACCAGATCCTCAATGAATCCAGTGCAATGTCACTGTTTTCAGACAAAAAAATGCTTGAAATCAGAATCCCCAACGGCAAGCCCGGCGACAAAGGTTCCGCCGCACTCAGCGAACTCTGTGACAATCCCAACCCCGACAATATGGTGCTGGTGATTCTGCCAAAACTGGATCGCAGTGGGCAAAACAGCAAGTGGATAAAAAGCCTCGAGGCCACCGGAGCTCATATTCAGGTATGGCCGGTGGATGCCAAGCAGATGCCGCGCTGGATTCAGCAGCGCCTGCGCAGTGCCGGCATCAATGCCAATCAGGAAGCGGTGCAGATTCTCGCCGACCGCGTCGAAGGCAACCTGCTGGCCGCGGTGCAGGAAATCGAAAAACTGAAACTGCTGGCGCCAGACGGTGGCGTTGATGGCAACACCATGTCATCGGTGGTTGCCGACAGTGCGCGCTACAACCTGTTTGAATTTGTCGACAAGATTCTGATCGGCGATGCCCAGTCAGCTGCGCGATCATTGCGAGGCCTGCAAAATGAAGGCACCGACGCCATTCCATTGCTGTGGGCAATTACCCGTGAATTACGGATTCTGGTCAAAGCCAGTGAACTGGTCGCCGCTGGCGAGCACAGCGACCGCGCGCTGAAAAATGCCGGCGTCTGGGAAAAGCGCCTGCCACTGTTTCGCGGCGCACTGCAGCGACTGCGACCGGCACATCTGCGCATGCTGTTGCGTCAAGCCGGGGCAATTGATCGCGGAATAAAAGGCATGCGTGACGCCGATGTCTGGGATGAACTGGCCACCCTGGTGCTCTCATTTGCCGGCAGCCAAACCCTGCAGCCGATCAATATCAAGATTCTTCTGCAAGCCTAGTCGCAACTCTGGCCAGACTATTCAGGTTTGGACCAGGTCAGGCCAACCAGCAATACACCACCACAGTAATCACCGACGCACCAATCAGATTGAGCGCAAAGCCTTCTCGCACCATCTGTTCAACGGTGATTCTGCCGGTGCCAAACACAATCGCATTGGGCGCGGTGGCCACCGGCAACATAAAGGCACAGCTGGCCGAGAGCGCCGCGGGCAACATTAGCAGTCCCGGCTCAAAGCCGGCGCCCAGCGAGGCTGCGGCAAGAATGGGCATCAGCAGTGTGGCCGTTGCGGTATTGCTGGTAATCTCGGTAAGGAAGGTAACGGTCAGCGCCACCACTGCAATCAGCGCGATAATCGACAGGCGAGTAACGCCGGACAATGACTCGCCGATGGCGGCGCTGATACCGGTCACATCAAAGGCTTTGGCGATAGCGATACCGCCGGCAAATAACAGCAGCACCCCCCAGTGAATGGTGGAGGCGGATTCCCAGTCGAGCAATTTACCGCCCTGGCCGTTGGGCAGAGCAAACATCAATACCACCGAGGTCAGTGCCACGGCCGCATAGTTGGCGCTGGGAACACCAAACCAGTGGCTCCAGCCGCCGAAAGGTTCGCGCAGGGTAATCCAGGCCAGTGCGGTGAGCGCAAAAATAACCAGCACGCGCGCCTCTTCGCTGCGCCAGCTACCGGGCTGGGGAATCCGCAGTGCATCGGTGGCGCCGAGATGACGGGTGATCCACATACCGGCCAGGGGCAAAAACACAATTACAACCGGCAGCGCCCAGAGCATCCACTGAGTAAAAGTGGGTATCGAGCCTGTCGCCTCGCCATAAATTTTCAGGAAGATCACATTGGGCGGTGAGCCAATCGGCGTGCCCAGCCCGCCGATGCTGGCAGCGTAGGCAATACCCAAAAAAAGCGGCACGGCGAGTTTTTTAGCGTCTTCCTGGTTGGCACTTTCCAGCACAGCATAGGCCACCGGTAACAACATCAATGTAGTGGCGGTATTCGAGACCCACATACTCAGCACTGCCGAGGCGACCATAAAACCAAATACCAGTCGCCGCTGATGATCACCGCCAAACAGGTGCACCATATACAGCGCCAGACGTCGGTGGGCGCCACTCTTTTCCATGGCTTTGGATAACATCGCCCCGCCCATCAACAGAATAATCAATGGGTCGCCATAGGCCTGGGCCACCTGCTTGCCGTCGAGCACGCCGAGCAGCGGAAACACGCCGAGGGGAATCATCGAAGTGGCGGGAATCGGAATCGGTTCAAAAATCCACCACAGTGCGCAGAGTGCTGTTAGCCCTCCTGCCAGTGCGCCCTCTCGCGCCCAACCGGCCTGCATCATTAATATTGTGATGGTGGCGGCCACGACAGGTGCCAGCCATAGCGAGAGACGTCTCAATTTTGGTGTCACTGTTCATCCTCCTGCAGTGAGTAATCGCCGCGCTCAAAGGCCTGAATAATCTCCCGGGCGACCATCTCATCGGCGTCATTGACGGTGATCGACAGATGGCCAAGGGCGGGAACTTCGCCCAATCCACCCTGTAGCGCGGCGCCGTGCAGAAAGACCTGCAGCCCATCTTGCTCCATCAACCCTTTGAGCAACTGAGCTTCAAAATAGTCACTGCCGCGATAGACCTCAATCACAGGGCGCGTCTCCGCCAGGCCATGAGCACCCAGACCGCCACGATACCGCTGGTATTGGCGAGCATGTCCCAGGCATCGGCCTGACGATAGGTGGTCATTGACTGGGCGATTTCCATGCTCAGCCCAAATCCGGCCAGTACCAGCGCCAGCAGTGCAAAGCGGTAGCGATGACCGTAAGCCCGGGCACAGATAAAAAACAGCAGCGCATACACCGTGCTGTGACCGACCTTGTCCTGTAACTCAAATAACTGCTGGCCGGGAATCGACGGCGACAGCGATAAAAAAGCGGTGCCAATCAGACACAACCAGAAGAGAATTTGATAACGGGCCACTGACATCATTCAATATCCTTTTTGCGGTTTTGTTTACCGTTGTTTTTATATTTGCCGCGGAGTTTCCAATTCGGCCTGCAGCTGTCGATAGCGCACAATCGTCCCCACATCACACCAGCTGCCAGTATAGACCGTGCCGCCGACTCTGCCCGACTCGATAGCCGGGCGCAAAACATCGCGCAATGGAAAGGCCTGCTCCGCGCCACCGTAACTGGCAAACAGCGATGGCCGCAGCAGACTGATTCCGCTGAAAGTATAGCTCTGCTGATCCGTGTAACAGACACGATCATCAATCAAACCAAAGTCGCCCTCGGGGTGATGCTCGGGATTGTCGACCAGCAACAGCCAACCATCCAGATCATCGGGCAGCGGGGTTTGGCAGCCTGAAGCAAGATCAAAATCACTCCAGACATCGCCATTGATCAATATAAACGGTTGCTCGCCAAGCAGCGGCAGCGCCTTGGCAATGCCACCCCCGGTCTCCAGCGCCTGATCCTCTCGCGACCAGTGAATCGTCGCGCCGAGTCGCTGGCTGGCATCCTGAAAATAGTCTTCGATTTGCTGCGCCAGCCAGCAGGTGTTGATCACAATATCGTTGATTCCGGCGGCAACCAGACGCTCAATATGGTGTTCGAGCAGCGGTTTGCCCGCCACCGGCAACATCGGTTTCGGAGTGCTGTCGGTCAGTGGGCGCAGTCGCTCGCCGCGTCCAGCAGCCAGTATCATCGCTCTCATTTGACTGGATCTCCGGCGCTGCGCCAGTCGCGATACCAGGGCTGAGAGACCAGCCTGGGCTCTATATGCTCAACAAACCAGTGGTAAAACGGCTGGGTTTGCGCATAGCTTCTGGCGGCTTCAAGGGTGTAGCGAATCACCAGCGGCAGATCATTGAGGTAGCCATGCTTGCCATCGCGCAGCGACAGCCGAGCGAAAATACCCAGTACTTTGATATGCCGCTGCAGGCCGATCAAATCAAACCAGCGCAGAAATTGCTGGTCGTCAATCTGGCCCATATCGAAGCGCTGTTCAAGCTGCTGTTTGAACCCCAGCGCCCGGTCCATGACCTGCTTGGCGGGTAGACGCAGATAACAGTCCTTGAGCAGCGAGACCAGGTCGTAGGTAACTGGCCCGACAACCGCGTCCTGAAAATCGATAACCCCAAGCGAGCCGTCTTCCAACAACATTAAATTGCGCGAATGGTAATCCCTGTGCACCACCACCTGAGGCTGCTGCAGTGCGCTGTCGATCAACAGCTTAAACAGCTCGTCGAGCATGCTACGCTGCTCATTATCAATTTCGACCCCGACTTCAATACCGAGCAAGCGCCCAACAAACCACTCGGCAAACAGGTCCATCTCGCTCTGCAGGCGTTGCTGGTCGTAGGCCGGGAAAACCTGCGCGGTTGGTGTCACCGCCTGAATATCCAGCAACAGCGATTCGGCCTGCTGATAATAGTTGGCCGCCATCAGGCGCTCGGGTGACTGCGACTCGGCTAACGAACCCGCCAATAACTCCGGATGCAGCAACTGGTGACCAAAATCTTGCAACAACAAAAAACCGCGGGCAAAGTCCACTGCGAGTATTTTTGGGGTGCTGATAGCGTGACGCTGAAAACGCATGGCGACCGCGATATAGGCCGGGTTGTTTTCCTTGTCTGGCGGTGAATCGACCGCAATCAGCGAGGGTCGACCCGGCAGCCTGAAGTAGCGCCGAAACCCCGCATCACCGGCCAGCGGTTGGGGCAGAAGCGGCAGATCAAGCTGGTGGGAACTGGGCAGGCAGGCTTCGATCCAGTCGATAAAATCACGCTGGCGCTGCTTATTTAACGGGTCGATGGCACTCTATTCCTTAATTCGGTTGTCGCGGACCATTACCTGAAGGCAAAGGCGGCAAACTGAAAAGACAGTTGTAGTGTATTTCTGGTGTATTTAAGTCAATTCAAGCCTCTACTCTGGCAAGATATCAGGTAAAATGCCAGCAAATTAGAAACCACTAATAAGGCGTGTCTTTGAGCCCTATTTTTTCTCCACAGCTCACCACCTCGCAGAGCACGCCTGGGGCCAATCCGCGCCGGCGCAACTTCAGTCGCCGCTATCTGGTCAGCGCCATCACGTTGGCGTCTATCGGCGCCGGTCTGCCTCTCGCGACCGCGGCCGACGATGTCCATGTCACCTGGGATTGCGCCGCGGGCACGGATAATCAGTGGCTGTGTACCGAGAAACAGATTGTCACCTCGAATATTGATCGCCCGGTGCGACCCAATCGCTCCAAAGGCCCGGTTCCGGACGAACCGAGAGTTGCCGCTGTACGCAATCTCGACTGGCTGGAAGAAGAACAGATGACCGAAGAGCAGCGGCTGAAGATTCAGGGCAACTGCTGTGGCGCTTACATTGAACCCGCGCGCACCTATCCAGACGCCAACCTCGACCCTGAGGAAGCCGCACTGCAGGTCAATGCCAACAGTACCGAAGCGCTGGAAAACAATGTCGCGCTACTCGAAGGAGATGTGCAGGTATCCCAGGGTTACCGCCAGATTCGCAGCAACAGTGCACGCATCGATCAGGGCAAGCGCAGAGTTGAGCTGCAGGGCAATGTGCAGTTCCGCGAGCCCGGCCTGTTGCTGCTGGGAAGCAGCGCAGAGATTGATATCGACAGTAAGGAAGTCAAAATTGAA
>JALRJD010000159.1 GCA_023255165.1 Porticoccaceae bacterium
GAGGTGGTCATCATCAGAAAGATCAGAATTGAGCCGACCGCAGTAATGGTGAAGTAAGGTAACGCCAGTGGGAATATCTCGCCAATGGCGCCGGATAGCGTCAAAAACTCTGTTCGAAAAACCAGCGCAAACGCGGTAAAAAATAGCGCGGTAATCGCTGCCAGTGTATAGGCCTGCCCCAGAATTCGCTCAGCTTCCTCTTTATCTCCGGCACCCATACTCATACCCATAAGCACGACCGAGCCAATCGAGATACCCATGGCCAGCGAAACCATAACAAACAGACTGATCTGCGATATAGACACCGCGGCAATGGCCTCGGAGGAAATTTTGGCAACCCAGAACGCATCCACCAGGTTATAAAGGGTGTGAAAAAACATCGATAGCATCATCGGCCACGCGACCGACCACAGCTGCCTGGGAATATTACCTTTAGTGAGATCCTGTCCGTGCATGGACGCAATTAACTCCTTTTGTGGGCGGAATGAAGTAAGACCGACGATGCGCAATGCATCCTCCAGTAATCCAGAGTTGGGTTACTGGCGGGATTTGCTGTCTGGTGTGAAACTAAGAATATAGTTCAAAAAAGCAATAGTTCAAAAAAAACGGCGGGGAATTTTCGGTTGCAGAATTGCTTACTCACCAGCACCGGCCCGCGAGCTCTCGGTAGATTCCACCAACACCCGGGCGGTAAGCTGGTCAAGTTTTTCCCATAGCGCAGACGGCATATCAATGCCCTGCTCCAGCGCGTCGGCCCAGGCCTGCTGCAAGCTTTGGGCGGAACAGGTATTACCCGCCTGGTGGCTGATCTCTGTTGGTGATATCTCGGCTAACAGATCAGGTAAACTTCTTTGCTCTACCGTGCAGATAATAAATAGCGACTGCTTAAT
Source organism: Porticoccaceae bacterium (assembly GCA_023255165.1). Lineage (GTDB taxonomy): Bacteria > Pseudomonadota > Gammaproteobacteria > Pseudomonadales > Porticoccaceae > HTCC2207. The sequence continues at coordinate 891 of JALRJD010000159.1, forward strand.
CTCCGAGTCCTCAGTCTTAAAAGAAGTCTTATAAGGAAGCGTTGTTAACGCTGGGAAGCTCTCCCCCGCGGCGATAGTCGCCATGTAAAAACTGTCCTGTCTGCGCCATCCCGCGGCCAGATTTAGACCTCGCTGTGCGGCATTGCTCAGGCGCTCAAGAACCATCAGACGATTGCGGCAGTTATCCAAACGCAGGGTCACCGAGCGATTTTTGCGCGCCAGGGCGCAAGCGAGATCGATAATTTGACTGGCGCAGAGCAGGCAGCTGGCGCCCTGGGCATCGAGCACGGGATTAGCACTATCGCTGCTGTAGCTTAATGCTCGGGATTGACCAGTTGCGCTGTCGAGAAAAGGCAGCGCGTGGTGGAGAATCTCAAGGCCGTTGAGACCGGCCATCTGTGCCCAGCTAACCATGGCGGCGGCATCAATATAGTCGCCGTAGCTGAACCCCAGACCCTCGAAGGACTTTTTCAGCGCAGCACTGAGCTCATTTTTGGAGACCTTCATCCCGTGGCGGCCTGATTAGTTGGCAGGTTTAACGGGGAACTGCCAGCCGTCCGCAAGCCGGTCGGCGATCTGCGGCGCGCCCTGAAACATGGTATTGCGCACCCACAGGCGCGAGCGCGGATCAAACTTGCTGACGCCAAAGAACGACAGCTTGCAGCGCAGCAGATGCATCGGCAGCACCTCTTTGTGCACCAGGTTTTCGCGAATCTCGCCATAGCGGCAGTTGGCCATGGTCTGGATGCGACAGATAATGCCGCGATACTCTGGCTGCCGCAGCAGGAAGTGAGCGATATCATCGTCCGGATATTCCGCCAGATAAGCGCAGATCGCATCGTAACAGTCGCGAACGGAACGGCCGATTGCCAGCGGCATCTGTCGCTCCGCGCCAATATCAATATCGGTCTGACCGAGGCGCGGCTCCATTTTCTCTTCCGAGCGATACCAGAACACACCCTGCTCCTGGGGCTGGGAGAAATCAATTTTCAGTGCCCAGTCATAGGCGCTTTCGATGCTGATGCGCAGTTCACGCAATGGCATTTCCGGCACGAGATCATAGCGTTCAGTAACATCCATCTGCTCTTCAAGACCATCGACCAGCTGCGGGTAAAGTTCGATCAGCAGACTATTGACCAACTCCTGGGTTTCAACACGCCAGTTAGCCTGGGCATGCTCGGTAAGCTGTTGCCAGTTACTGAGGTCGGCGCCATGGGTTTGCAGCCAGGGCAGCACGACCTGTTGCAACTCGTCGCTTCAACGGTGCGCGTACCGTGCACGTTGTCGATATAACCGCCTTTGTCGTCGCGATAAACCACACCACGCAGAGTGACTGCGTCATTAATCGGCAGGTTGTACATCAGTTCGACATTATTATTGGTGCCGCCTTCGTTCATGCTTGAGAAACCAAGCTTCAACTTACCATAGGCCGCTGAAGGATCAGGCTTGTTAGTAATCAAACGCACAGTACCCGCCTGTGAGCTTGCACCGAACAGCGTGCCCTGAGGACCAGCCAACACTTCTACGCGGCTCAAGTCAGCTGCGTAGACATCCAGGTTACGACCTGGTTGTGCCAGCGGTTGCTCATCGAGATAGAAGGCCACGTTTGGCGCCAAACCGGCTACACCGGCAATTGAGATCGGAGGAGTTGTCGATGCGATACCACGGATATAAATAGTATTCTGTCCTGGTCCACTACCACCGGCGGTGACACCAGGCAGTTGGATCAGATAATCTTCGAAGTTTGAGACGCCCAGCTGATCGAGCTTCTCGGAGGTGATAGCTGATACTTTTACTGGAATGTCCTGAGTACTGGCTGAGGTTTTGGTCGCTGTAACGATAACCTCTTCAAGGGCTTCCGCAGTTGTGATTCCCGCAGCACTGGCAGCGATGCCAGCAGCAATAACGGATACGACCGCTCTGCTTACTTTGGTTTTTCTAAACATATGTTGCTCCCCGTAAAGAAAGATAATGATTTATAGAGCTCTTTTAACTACCGGCTTTTGTTTTCGGGCTTTCAATAGCCCTTTTTACTTATCCATTTCTTGCCAATAACCCATGGATACTCTACCAGCCACTGGGGAGACACAAATTAAAAAGGCAAATAGATTTATAAATTAAACTTATCAGATACCGGTGCGACATCCTGTATCGCTTATCAATCCGCGGGGTACGGCTGTTTGCGTTGTTTTGGAAGGCTCTGCCGAGATGAGCACTTGATCCCGATCTCGACATATTTTTGGAGAAGTGAATGATAAAACTTATTAAAAACCGCGCAGGAATTTTTTAACTGCACAGAAGCGGGTTAAATCCTGTCCGCCAGCTTAATTTGGCCAGGCTCGATAACTATGCGCCGACTCTTATAAAGAGTACCCAAAGCCTGCTTGTACTTTTTCTTCGAAACCTTGAACTGGCGATAGATTTCATCCGGTTCGCTTTTGTCGGTGAGGGTTAAAACGCCGCCCGCCGCACGCAGCTTTTCAATAATCTGTTCACCCAGATCATGATCGCCTTGCAATGTGCCCTGAGAGATCAGCAGATCGATCTTGCCGTCAGGGCGAATATTTTTCACAAATCCCGGCAGACGCTCGCCGATTTTCAGTGGACGAAAAGCATCGTCGCGGAAAATCAAACCCAGATACTGATTATTGATCACCGCTTTGTAACCGAGGTCGGTGCGCCCGGCAATCAGCAGATCAACTGGCTGGCGAGGTTTAATCCACACCGACTCTTCGGCGAGATGATCCTGCAGCCTGGTTGACGCAGCAATGCGATCGGTCTCTTGATCGTGGAACACATAAACCACATAGGAGTAACCCACTTCCATGGGTTTGTGCTGCTCGCTGTAGGGTACCAGCAGATCTTTCGGCAGACCCCAGTCCATAAAGGCGCCGGCATTATTGATATCGACAACCTTGAGCATTTCGCAGCGTCCGACCTCCACCTTGGGAGTTTCGGTGGTGGCAATCAGCAGATCTTCGGAGTCGAAATAGAGAAACACATCGACCCAGTCACCGATTTCGCAGCCCTCTGGCACATAGCGCTGCGGCAGCAGAATTGTGTCGTGCTCGCCGCCATCCAGGTAGACGCCGAAGTCGACCTCTTTAACCACCTGTAATTTATTGAACTTTCCGATTTCCGCCATGCCGTCTTATTTCCGCGATATTGTTAGCCACAAATGAGCTTGCTGAATTTTACCGCGGCAGTATACAGTAGTTGCCGCCCTGTTCCCCCACAAACCCACCGTCCACCTGACGAGCACAATGTGAAAAACTTTACCGCTAGCGGATTTACCAACGTCTGGATTTTGACCCTCAGCAATGCCCTGGCGGCCTCTATTATGGCGCTGATGATTTTGGTCGGCAGCCTGGTTGGCAGCGACCTGGCACCCGCTGCCGAGTGGGCCACACTGCCGCTTGCCTTGACTATCTGTGGCACCGCAATCGGTATTGTGCCAGCCACTCGAGTGATGCAGCGGATCGGACGCAAGGCTGGCCTGTGGGCCTTTATGGGGCTCGGTCTGCTAGCCTGTGCAATTGCCAGCGTGGCACTCGAGCAGCGCAGCTTTAGCCTGTTTTGTCTCGCTGCGGTGATGCTGGGCGCCACCAACTCAGCCTTTCAGCAGGTGCGCTTTGCGGCAATGGAATCGGTGTCAGTCGAATCCGCTCCCGATGCCGCCTCGGTGGTGATGCTCGGTGGTATTGTCGCCGCTTTTATTGGCCCCGAACTGGCGGTAGTGGGCGCACAGATGACTGCCGTAAACTATCAGGGCTCATTCTGGCTCGGCGCGCTGTCAATTCTGTGCGGTGCCGCACTGCTGGCGGCCTTCAAGCCTACGGAGATGAAATCCACAGTCAAACAGGTCGTACCAAACAGTCTGAGAACCATTTTCGCCGGGCGCGGATTTTTACTCGCCGTGGCCGCTGGCGCCGTCTCTTATGTAGTGATGTCGTTTGTAATGACTGGCACGCCGATCAGTATGCACCATACCTATGGCCATTCACTGGTGGATACCAAATGGGTGATTCAAAGCCATATCGCCGCCATGTTTCTTCCCTCTTTATTAGCGCCACTGCTATTTAGATGGCTGGGCATTCGCGGGCTGATGCTGGCAGGCATGGCCTGCTATGGTGCAACCATTGCAATTGGCTATTTCGATATCAGTGTCAGCGGCTTCTGGCTGCAGCTGGTGCTACTCGGCGTGGGTTGGAATTTTCTGTTTGTCTCCGGCACCGCACTGCTGCCAACCACTCACAGTGAATCAGACCGTTTTAAGGCGCAGGCGATAAATGATTCAACGATATTTTCACTGCAGGCACTGGCATCACTTTCCGCGGGCTGGGCGCTGAATTTAATCTCTTGGCAGCAAATGTTGCTGTTGTGCCTGATACCGATCGGCCTGATGTTCTTGGCCTTGATTGGCGATGCACTTAAAGCGGCCAGGGACTAACTTGCCCAAAGCGACCTGAAGGGAAATCTAACCGCGATAGACACAGCCGCTGGTGCAGGTTTCTTTTATCGTGATGCAACTGAGCAGAGGCAGCTGCGGTTTGAGTTTATTCCAGATCCAGATCGCCAGATTTTCGCTGGTGGGATTATCCAGCCCTTCAACCTCATTGAGGTAATGATGGTCGAGCTGCGCATAGATCGGCGCGAAGGCAGTTTTGATATCACCAAAATCCATAACCCAACCACTGTTATCGCCGACCGGCCCTTCAACTTCGATGGTAACCAGAAAGGAGTGGCCGTGCAGGCGAGCGCATTTATGCCCCTCGGGAACATTCGGCAAGCGATGTGCGGCTTCGATACTAAACTCTTTGTAAATCTGCATTTTTAGTCTGTTGAATGGCTGTGATTGGGGCGTATCTTAGGTCCGCGGAGTGGATATGTATATAGCTATAGAAAAGGTTTGACAGCCCTCTCCAATTCGGTAGAATGCGCTCCTCTTTCAGTGGGTGGTTAGCTCAGCTGGTAGAGCATCGCCCTTACAAGGCGAGGGTCACAGGTTCAATCCCTGTACCACCCACCAAGTTTTTTGTGTTTGAAAAGTTTATGCGGACCGGTAGTTCAGTTGGTTAGAATGCCGGCCTGTCACGCCGGAGGTCGCGGGTTCGAGTCCCGTCCGGTCCGCCACTAAAGTAAAAAAGGCTGCTTCGCAAGAAG
>JALRJD010000170.1 GCA_023255165.1 Porticoccaceae bacterium
TTCCGCGTTGGGTTATGGAAAAGGTACTAACGAAGACCGCGCACAGATACGCAACTACACAACGCGTGGTCAAGGACTACCTAATGTTTTAGGAGAGTTTTCCAAGTCTCCCCGTGGTTTAGGTTATACAGAGGCCGAAGCTATAGAGCAACACCGCCAGCTCCAGCAAAAAGACCAACACACCGTCGCCCAGAGACCAGAGCACAATTTGCAGCGCCACCACCGGCAGCAGCACAAAAACCAGCATCTTAACCAGAGAGTCGCTTTTTAGCCCCGCCAGCCCGGAGAGCGCCGAGTACCATTTGCGCACCCAGATATCGCGCTGGATAAAGGCCAACTGGCCATTGCTTTCGAGCACTACCACTGCGATTAAAACAATTAAAAAATGCACCTGTTACCCCTGTTTAATAATTTGGCGTTTATAGCGGCCCCAATCAAAGGCCTCACCGGGATCGGTTTTACGCCCCGGCGCAATATCACTGTGCCCAACAATACGCTCTGCGTTCAGCAGCGGATGCGCCTGCAGCAACAGATCGGTAACCTCGGCCAGCACCTGATACTGAACCTCAGTGTAAGGAATATGGTCGGCCCCTTCCATTTCAATGCCAATCGAAAAATCATTGCAGTTTTCGCGGCCATCAAACTGCGACACCCCCGCATGCCAGGCGCGCTGATCAAACCCGGCAAACTGGGTGATCTCACCGAGGCGATCGATCAAAAGATGCGATGAAACTTTCAGCTGGCAGATGCCGGCAAAATAGTCGTGGTCGTCGGGGTTCAGGCAGTTGGTAAAAAACTGACCGATATAACCACCGCCAAACTGATTCGGCGGCAGACTGATATTGTGGATCACCAGCAGGCTGATATCGGCAACGTCCGGGCGCTGGTCAACATTCGGCGATGGCATCTGAGTGGCAGAATTTAACCAACCGTTTTTAATATGCATAAAAGAATCTGTTAGCTCGCGACAGGCAACCCTTTGATCTGGGTAATTGCCTCTTTAATGGCTTTATCGAATAGATGAGAATTATCCAACACCGTGACGGTACCATTCAAAAGGTCTATCGCCAACCTTGCCCGATCGCGCTCGGCAATCAACTTGCCCTGATTATCGACAAACACATATTTCCACGACGGCCCGACAATCCCCGCCAGCTTGCCGCGTTTATGCGCCTTTATATCACCGCCCAATTCGATCCAGCAACCTTTTTGCAGCGCCCCGAGACAGCGCTCAGCAACGCTGTCGATCGCCTCGGCATCGTTGACCGCCCGGGCAATATTCTTGCCCGGCAGCTCAGTTTTAAGCGCCGACATCAACACCTGTTTTATCTCGCCAACCAGTTTATCTTCCGCCTGAGAGAGGGTTTTTCCGGTTTTGGAAAATGTCTGCGCAGCAAACTTTCGCGCCCACTTTTTCGCCATCGGCGCAATTTCGGTCACCTTGGCCAACTGCGCCCCCTGCCCGGATTTGCCGGCCTGATTTGACGGCTGCTCTGGAATGCCCAGCGCCTCGCGCAGTTGCTCAATCTGCAAACTGCGCTGGGCAATATCGGTGGAAATATGGCCCAGCCGCGCATCGATATGCTTGATCAATTCGCGGCGATATTTCAGGTCTTTATCGCTCACCGGGCGACTGCGGAGATAGAGCAAATTATCCAGCAACTTAAGCCCCACCTGCCAATCAGCACCCGCCTCGCCATTGCGCTGATGGGCCATGTGCAACACCACACACCAACTGCGCTGCACAAAATCAATCACCGCCTCGGGATGTTTTTTGCCGAGCATGCGCTTGCCAATTTCTTCTTCAACCCGGGTTCGCGCCCAGTTAAGTTTTTCTTGCGCCGCCACGCGCTCCACTTCCTGCTCTTCCGATTGCGCTGTCACCCGGCGATCGCGGTCGACCAGGCTCATAAACTCACTCAACATCTGCGGCAGACTGTGCTCATCAAACGATTCGGCGAGCATATTCTCCGACAGCTTGAGCATCTGCTGATAAATTTTATTGTCTTCACAATCGCCCTGTTCGAGACCGATTGCGTATTTCGCCATCTCATTAAACAGCCGCCGTATCGGGTGATTTTCCTGCTCCAGAATTAACGGCTTTTTCAGCGCCAGCTTAAGCATCGGAATCTCGCAGCGATTGATCACCTGCTGCACTTCCGGCGCCACCACCATCGACTGACCAAAACTGGCAAAGATATTTTCCACCACCTGAAACACACTGGCATCGTTGCGATGCAGGCGGCTGCCATTTTTGCCCTTGCCAAGTTGCTTGATCGCAGCCGCCAGATCGCGGGTTATCTGCCCATTGCTGGCCAGCTCGCTGCTGTGGCTGATCAGATCATTGAGATGTTTATTGATCTCGGCAAACAGTTGCGGCTTGGCAAAGCACGGCTTGGAAGAGGAATACCTGGAAGAAGACGCCTTGGAGGAGGAAGGTCCGGAGAGAGAAGCACTGGAAGAGCCCGATGCACTCCCTGCCCCGTCGGTCGAGCCCGCTGCCAGATGACCGCCTGCAGCTTGCCCACTTGTTGTCGCCCCAACCGAATCACCATTCGCCGCAGCCTGGGCCTGCCCGGCAAGGGCCTCGGCCTCGGCGTTTTCCAGCATTGAACTGATTCTCGCCAACAGCTCGGTCTGGATGCGGGTATTGGCAATCAGCGGTTCATGATGATCAGCATCCTGGTCTTGATTAGCGTCCTCGCTGCTATAGGCAGCCTGCTGTTCCTGCACACCAATGGTTTCGGCCGCCAAGTCAGGCTGTTGTTGTGTGCCGGACGGTTGCTCTGTGTCG
>JALRJD010000215.1 GCA_023255165.1 Porticoccaceae bacterium
CAAAGCGAGTTTTCCGAGCGCTGAAAGGCGCAAAGGAATGGAACCGCGAACAAGGGTCTGCTGATGCTGGGCTCTTTACCACAAAACTCAAGAGACCCTTCGGCTACGCTCAGGGTGACATGAGGAGGTTCAGTGGATTCCTTCGGTCACTGCGTTCCCTCGGAATGACGAATTAAAGAGACCCTTCGGCTACGCTCAGGGTGACATGATGAGGTTCTATGGATTCCTTCGGTCACTTCGTTCCCTCGGAAAGACGAAGTAGTAGCGCATTACCTCGGAATGACAAAATAAAAAAAGGCGCCTTCGGGATGACAAAATAAACGTTCCGTCCGTGGGGCTAAATCACCAACGGGGGTTTGTTGGCTTTGGCCCGCAACCAGTTCAGGCCCTTCAGGATCGCTGGTGTTTTGACAATTTTTCGCTCCAGCTGAAACTTGCCTGGATAGTCCATCAACAGCGCGCCCATCACCAGCGTCAGAATCCCCTGGCCGGGTAAGAATAGCATCAAGATCCCCGCCAGAATCAAACCAAATCCCACCAGATTTTTACCCATCAACGCCAGCAATCTAACCAGCGGATGGCGATCTTTCCACTTCGTTGGGTGGCGCTTGTCAGGTAAAAAATAATCTTCCGGAATCTGCGCTACCAGCCATGGAAGGGATAACAGACTGGCAATAAAAACAATCAGCGAAATAATGCCCGACCAAACCAGCAGTTGCTCGTTATCGGTTATCCAGGCAAACAATTCGTTCACGGAGTGGAAGGAATCTCGTAAGGCAGTGGCAAGTGAGTCACGCTGAGCAAGGGTTGGTCGCCAATTTGCATCTGGTCGAGATGGCTGAATTTATCACCCAGCACCGCGAGCACTTCGATGTTGTTATCGCCGGTTTTTAGTGCGCTGGCAATATTGCCAATGCTCTGGCCCTCACTGTTTTTAATCTCATCGCCAGCCTGAGGCACCAGCTCCGAAGAGAATTGCAGATGATGCATGCGCCGTTTGACGGCGCCGCGATAGTGAGCGCGGGCGACAATCTCCTGGCCTGTGTAGCAACCTTTTTTGAAACTGATATAGCCCAGCGCATCGAGGTTGAGCATCTGCGGAATAAACATCTCACTGGTTTCGGCGACCACATCCGCGATGCCGGAACGAAGACGTTCAAGATCGGCGCTGGAACTGTTGTCACCCTCGGAGTATTGATCGCTGATATCGCTGATCTCGGTTTTGAAAAACACCGCATACTTTTTCAGGCTGGCGATCGCGATGTCGACAATCGATGGATGGGTCTGCAGGATAATATTGTCATCCTTGTCGCAGTGGGCGCTAAACAGGAAAACCATGCGCCCTTTGGGGGTGCAGTGAGCGCCATTGACGCTGTTTGCTGGCGTCAGGCTGTCGATATCGCAGGTGACCTGGCCCTGCAAAAACTTGCGGCTGTCGGGCCCGGAAAGTTTGATATAGCCGCGAGCCGCCCCGGACTGAATTGTGGTTTCAGACAGGCCGGCAGATGCGCCACTGGAATCTTGCTGAGTCATTGCCGATCTCCGGGTTTTGCTGACTGTTTAGGTTATTCGCGGATTGTCTCTTATAATGCACTTTTAACACAATTACTGATTAGCCATGAATAAAAATCGTCTGCGCTGGGCTTGCCGCCGCGGCATGTTGGAACTCGATCTGCTGCTTGAGCCGTTTGTTGAGCATTTCTACGAATCGTTGGAAGAGTCTGATCAGTTGCGCTTTGAAGCCCTGCTGGAGTGCGAAGACCAGTCGCTGTTTATGTGGCTGATGAAACGCCAGGCACCGGAGAGCCCGGATATGCAAAGGATAGTGCAGATTATTCATGAGTCCCGTTTCCAGACCAGCTGACCAGACTTCTGCTCAGTGTAATTTGGCTGAGCGCAAGCGGGCCGAATTTCACCTCCGGCGATCCCGTTATTATCTTTTCGCTCGTCTGTTGTTGGCGGCCGCGACGGCTGTTTTAGTTATTGCTCTGCCACTGCAATTCTGGGCCTTTGGTCTGGGCCTGGTTGCTGTGGCTGTTGCCGCCTGCTGGTTTATATTTGATTTCGTCCGCCATCGCCCTGAGAGTCTGATTGTGCTCGATGCCAGACAGGATTCCTGGCAATGGATATCCGGTTTTGGCGACGGCAAGCAAAAGGTGTTGGATCTTGAGTTGGCGCCCAGTCAGTTTGTGACGCGACATTTGGTGATTGTCTATTTTCGGCGTCAGAAACATCAACCAGGTCGGCGAATGGCTCGGATTATTCCCAGCGACAGCCTGTCGCGGCAGCAGCACCGACTGTTGCGAATGCTGCTTATTGAGCGGGCTAAACGTTGCCAGCAGTAGAGACTAGTCGAGATTGATAATCACATCCTGGCCAGCAAAATTAATCGGCACCAGAATTGTATCTTTGGCGATCGGTGCCAGATCCGGATAGTCGAGGGTGTAGTGCAGTCCCCGACTCTCTTTGCGCTGCAGGGCGCAGCGAATAATCAACTCGGCAACCGTGGCCAGATTGCGGAGTTCGAGAAGGTCACGACCAACTTTGTAGTTGCTGTAATATTCCTCGATCTCTTTTTGCAACAACTTGATGCGGTGTTGGGCCCGTTGCAGGCGTTTGTTGGTGCGCACAATGCCGACGTAATCCCACATAAAGCGTCGCAGCTCATCCCAGTTGTGGGAAATCACCACATCCTCATCCGAGTAAGCAACCTGTGACTCATCCCATGGACGGATAAAGTCAGGGTCGGGGATTGTTTGGTTGAGCTGATTGATCTCGTTGGCTGCGGCATGGGCGTAGACCAGACATTCCAGCAGCGAGTTGCTAGCCATGCGGTTGGCCCCGTGCAGCCCGGTAAAGGCACTCTCGCCAATGGCGTAGAGATTGCGCAGATCAGTCTGCCCTTTGGTGTTAACGACAATTCCACCACAGGTGTAATGGGCGGCGGGAACCACCGGAATCGGATCTTTGGTGATGTCGATGCCGAATTCCAGACAGTGATGATAAACAGTCGGGAAGTGTTCGGTAATAAAGGCTGCCGGCTTGTGGCTGATATCCAGATAGAGACAGTCGCTGCCGAGTCGCTTCATCTCGTGGTCGATCGCGCGGGCAACCACATCGCGTGGCGCCAACTCGGCATCCGCATGAAACTGATGCATAAATGGCGAGCCGTCGGGCAGCTTGAGAATCGCTCCTTCGCCACGCAGTGCCTCGGTGATCAAGAAAGACTTGGCCTTGGGATGATAGAGGCAGGTAGGGTGAAACTGATTAAATTCCAGATTGCCCACGCGGCAGCCGCGTCGCCAGGCCATGGCGATACCGTCGCCACTGGCGCCATCCGGGTTGCTGGTGTAGAGGTAGGTTTTGCTGGCGCCGCCTGATGCCAGCACTACGCTCTTGGCCTGAAACAGCTCCACGTCGCCGCTGTTAATATCGAGAATATAGGCGCCGGTGCAGCGGATTTTGCGCGAGCTTTTATCCGCCTGGGTCACCAGATCGACAGCGCAATGGTGTTCGAAGATTTCAATGTTTTTGGCTTGCAGCACCCGATCCACCAGAGTGCCGGTAATCTCTTTACCGGTGGCATCAGCGGTGTGCAGAATGCGTCGATGGCTGTGGCCACCTTCTTTGGTCAGGTGGTAGCTGGTGGCGCCTTCCTCGCGGGTGAAATCCACGCCGTTGTCGATCAGCCACTGGATTGCATCGGGCCCGTTTTCAACCACAAAACGCACAGTATCCTCGTGGCAGAGGCCGGCGCCAGCGATCAGCGTATCGACTATATGCGAATCGGTGCTGTCATTTTTGTCGATCACGGCGGCAATGCCACCCTGAGCCAGCCACGAGGCGCCGCCCTGCAGAGAAGCTTTGCTTATCAGCGCGATGCGCAGACCTGAATTCAATTGCAGCGAGACCGCAAGACCAGCCGCGCCACTACCAATAATCAGCACATCGTATAAATGGGTTTGTTTCATTTGATGGTCACAATCTGAAGACGCAGCATGATAGTATAAGCCCAAGTCGCAAGCGAACTAAAATACTATGGTAGAAGGCTGTTCAGGGAAAAGTTGCCGAACTAAAACGCCAGTTCGCAGTCTGTCTTGAGTTGCTGTTGGGTTTTGCCGGATACAAGTGCGTCGCGAGAGACGATAAACTGGATTTGCGTGATAAATGGATTGCTAGATGATAGAACAAAAAAACGAGCCGACTGACCATCAACTGGTTGTCAGAGTTCAGAAGGGCGACAAACGCGCGTTCGATCTGCTGGTTCTCAAATATCAATATAAAGTACATGCCATCGTGGCGCGGTTTATTCGCGACAGCGACGAGGTGCGCGATGTGGTGCAAGAGGCTTTTATCAAAGCCTATCGAGCACTGCCCAATTTTCGTGGTGACAGTCAGTTTTACACCTGGCTCTATCGCATTGCCGTCAACACCGCGAAAAACTACCTGGTGGCGCGTAGCAGAAGGCCGCCATCCTCGGATGTTGATCTCGACGATGCCGAGTATTATTCTGGCAGCGAACAGCTCAAGGATGTCAGTTCGCCGGAGAGCCAGCTGTTTCGCGACGAGCTGGAAGCGGCGATCAATCAGGCCATTATTGAGCTGCCGGAGGATCTGCGCACCGCGGTGACACTGCGTGAATATGAAGGCCTCAGCTATGAAGATATAGCCGCGGTGATGGACTGCCCGGTGGGCACTATCAGATCACGTATTTTCCGCGGACGAGAGGCGATTGATGCGCGGGTTTTGGAATTAATTGAAGGTGAGTGAAAGATTGATGAACCTTTTCTGCAAACATGGGTCTTACCCACAGCAATTGACTGTCGATAGCGTTGGAACGACTACCACCAGAACAATTAACTTTCGTACTTACGAGGTAAATTAATGAGCGATCACCAGCAACGTTTGGAAGAGTCTCTCTCCGCTTTTATGGATGGAGAGGCAACCGACATGGAAATGCATCGCCTTCTTAAAGAAGTCTCTGAAAACCCTGAATTGCGCGCCAAGTGGAAGCGATTCCATATGATTTCGTCTGGTATCAAGGGCGATCCCGCGGCTACCCCGATCGACTATTCATCCGCTATTGCCAGTGCCATTGACGCAGAGCCAAGCCATCGCCGCACAGTAGTGACCGCGCTCGCCGGATCCGCCGGGCGCTTTGCCATCGCCGCTTCGGTTGCTCTGGTCGCCGTGTTTGGCGTGCAGCAGCTCAACAGCCCTGCAGACAATCTCGGCGCGGTTTCCGGGTTTGCCGGTGTCGATCAGGTCGATGATGAAAATACCGGCCCAGCGATACAGTTTCCCTCCGGCTTTCAGCCAGTCATCAATGCTCGCACTGTCAGCGCCGGTGGCAACAACAAGAGTTCCACATATGTCACGCCGGTGATCGAAGTGCGTCAACAGGTCAAACGCAATTATTCAGAGGCTGAGCTGCGTGCCTATATGAATGATATTATGATCAGACATTCCAACCACGCCGCCTTAAACAGCAACCAGGGGATGTTGCCATTTGCTCGATTGAATGACAGAGAGGCGGCGGCCAAAAGAGAATAGGCAGCTATCATGGCGTTACCCAAATTAAACCTTACACTCAAACTGGCGGCTCTTATGGCCGCCTTTTTCCTGCATGGGCCTTTATTGGCAGCGCAGATGGAGTCGGCCCAGGACCTGATGGCGCGAATGTCCAAAGCGTCGCGCGAGCTCAATTATCAGGGCCTGTTTACCTACGAATATCGCGGTAACCTGACCAGCATCAAAGTTTCTCACGGTGTGCACAACGGTCAGACCTTTGAGCGCGTTTTGCATATGGATGGCGCCAGACGCGAGGCGCTGCGCCGCACGGATAATCTCGACTGTCTGCGCACCGGCGATATGCTTTTGCGTGGCAGCGCCTATAAGATCAACGATCAGAATTATGCCCGCCTGGAAGACCATTACGAGTTTCATATCAAAGGCGACGGTCGGATTGCCAATCGCCAGGTGGTGATGGTGCATGTGCTGCCCAAAGACAAGCATCGCTATGGCTATATCGTCGCCATCGACAAGGAGTCCGGCCTGCTGTTGCAGTCTGTGTTGATGAGCCACAGTGGCAAACCACTTGAGCGCTTTCAGTTTGTCGATATAAACGTCGGCATGCCACTGGCCGAACTGGGCTTTGATTTTGGTCAGAGTGAGTTCAGTGAAGTTGCGCTGGATCAAGCTGACTGCGTTGGCGCTGATCGCCAGATGAAACAGTCTGTCTCCAACTGGAGCGTACAGTGGCTGCCGCCTGGATTTGTGATTGCCTCGCACAATGCCGCCGATGAAAGCGATCAGGAATCGATGATGTACACCGATGGTCTGGCGGTTTTCTCGGTGTTTATCGACACCGATGATGGACGGTCGCTGCCCGCCATCGACGCCAATCTGGGTGCGACTGTGGCGGTGCTAACCAAAGCCGATATCAACAACCAGGAGTATGCCATCTCTGTTGTCGGTGAAATTCCCCGGGCGACGGCAAATCAAATTGCCAGCGCCATCTCCCTGACACCCCTGGAACAGCAATGATTCTCGAAACCGGAGTTGTGGTTGCCGTCGAGTCGGATAGTCTCTGGGTAGAGACTATTCAGAAATCCGCCTGTGAAGTCTGTGTTGCTGAAAAAGGCTGCGGGCAGAAATTTCTCTCGAAACTGGCGGGCAAAACCACCAGCATTCGTGTGCTGCTCAACCAGCGTCCGTCAAAGCATTTTGCTGTGGGCCAATCCGTGACTATTGGCATCCCCGAAGATGTGATTGTGATGGCGTCGCTGCTGGTTTACCTGTTGCCAATCGTTGCCGCGGTGGCCGGCGCCGCACTCTTTGACGGCAGCGATCTACAGAGTATTGGCGGCGCACTTGCCGGTCTGGTGCTGGGCGGTTTGCTGGTTAATCTGCACAGTCTGAAAAGCCGCCAGGATAAGCGTTTCAATCCCATTCTGATCGACGATCAGATTGAGGCGTCGGTTGTAAATCTACAGCACTAATAAACCTTATTTGGGGCTGCAGAACTAACTATTTTTTAACCCTGTTGTCTGATCTATTCGAATCGCCTCACAGTATCTTTGCTACTTTTAAATTATTTAATTGTTGGAGAAAACTTCGTGCTTAAAAGATTTTTTGTCGTTACGTCTTTTGCCTTACTTGTATTTAATTCCGTCGCCGCCATTGCGCAACTGCCGGATTTTACCGAGCTGGTTGAGAAGACCTCCCCCGCGGTGGTGAAGATCAACACCGTGCAAAAAGCGCGCAAAAGTGGACTTTCCCAGATACCTCAGGATCAAATTCCGGATATTTTTCGCGACCTGTTTCAGCAGCGCGAGAGACGTCAGGCCGAGCGTCCGGTTATGGCGATGGGCTCTGGCTTTGTGATCTCGGACGACGGTTATATTCTGACCAACCACCACGTGATCGATGGCGCCGATGAGATTGTGGTGCGCTTTGCCGACCGACGTGAATTTAATGCCAGGATAGTCGGCAAAGACCGACGCTCCGATCTGGCGCTGTTGAAAATCGATGCCAACAATCTGCCAACCCTGAAGCTGGCGCAGCCAGATCAGCTCAAAGTAGGCGAGTGGGTGTTGGCGATCGGCTCTCCCTTTGGCCTCGATTACTCGGCCAGTGTTGGCATTGTCAGCGCTATTGGGCGCAGTATTCCCACCGACAAGGGCGAGAACTATGTGCCCTTTATCCAGACTGATGTCGCTATCAATCCGGGTAACTCTGGCGGGCCACTGTTTAATCTCAATGGCGAGGTGGTTGGTATCAACTCGCAGATCTACTCTCGTTCCGGAGGTTCAATCGGACTCTCTTTTGCAATTCCGGCCAGTGTCGCGCTGGGGGTGATCGATCAACTCAAGGAAAACGGCGAAGTTCAGCGTGGCTGGCTCGGCGTGGTAATTCAGGATGTGGATAAAGACCTTGCCAAATCACTGGATCTTGACAAACCCCAGGGCGCGCTGATTAATGCCGTGGGACCGGATAGCCCTGCGGACAAAGGTGGCATCAAACCCGGCGACGTGATTGTGCGCTTTGACAAGCAGCCCATTATTGAATCGGGCGATCTGCCTCATGTGGTGGGAATGTTGCAGCCAGGCAAGAAAGCCCAGGTCGAACTCTATCGTCAGGGCAAGTTGAAAAAATTAACCGTTGAGGTCGGCCGGCTGGACGGCGAGGATGCCTCGGTTGCCACAAACAATGATGGCAGTGATCGGCTGGGTTTGGTGGTCAACGATCTCAGCGATCGCGAGCTCGGCTCTCTGGGCCTTCGCGGTGGCGTGGTGATTGATCAGGTGTCGCCCGACTCGCCAGCTGAAGAGTCGGGCCTCAGCCGTGGCGATGTGATTTTGCAGCTCGGTTACAGTCGTATCGATGACACCGATGAGTACGATCAGGTAGTTCGCGAACTTCCCAAAGGGACGCCGGTGTTAATTCGCTTTTACCGACAGGGCAGAGCAATTTCCCGAACCATTATTCTCACGCAGTAAGTTGCCTGGCATTAAGCTGATAAAAAACCGGCCTAAATAAAGCTGCGCGCCCGAATAATAGGGCGCGCAGTCGATAGCACAGGGGCTGTAAATAGGCTAAACTCCGCTCGCATTTTTTACAGGCAGCAGAAAAACCTTGTCCGATCTTAGCCATATCAGAAATTTCTCCATCATTGCCCATATCGACCACGGCAAATCGACTATTGCGGACCGTTTTATTCAGGTCTGTGGCGGTCTGACTGAGCGTGAGATGGCCGCTCAGGTTCTCGACTCCATGGATATTGAGCGCGAGCGCGGCATCACCATCAAGGCGCAGAGTGTCACGCTGCCCTACACCGCGCAGGACGGCAAAACCTATCAGCTCAATTTTATTGATACCCCAGGGCACGTAGACTTTTCCTATGAAGTGTCGCGCTCGCTGGCCGCCTGTGAAGGCGCGCTGCTGATCGTCGATGCGGCGCAGGGTGTTGAAGCTCAGTCGGTGGCAAACTGTTACACGGCGATCGCTCAGGGCCTGGAAGTGATTCCGGTGCTCAACAAAATGGATCTGCCTCAGGCGGAACCGGAAAAGGTGATCAACGAAATTGAAAATATTATTGGCATTGAAGCCACCGACGCGGTGCGCTGCAGTGCCAAAACCGGAGAGGGCATCACAGAGATTCTCGAAGAACTGGTTCGTCAGGTGCCGCCACCGGTGGGTGATATCGACGCGCCATTGCAGGCCCTGATTATTGACTCATGGTTTGACAACTACCTCGGTGTTGTCTCGCTGGTGCGCGTTATGCAGGGCACACTGACCACCAAGAGCAAGATTATCGCCAAGACCATCGGCAAGCCCCATGTTGTCGACAGTGTCGGCGTGTTCACGCCAAAGCGCAAAGAGACTGGCAAATTAAGCGCCGGTGAAGTGGGCTTTATGGTGGCCGGGATTAAAGATATTTTGGGTGCGCCAGTGGGTGACACCATCACCAACTTCAGTACTGCGGATATCGATGCGCTACCCGGATTTCAGCGCGTTAAGCCACAGGTCTACGCCGGTATGTTCCCGGTTGACTCGGATGATTTTGAAGACTTTCGCGAAGCGCTGTCAAAGTTGGCGGTTAACGATGCTTCGCTGTTTTATGAACCGGAAAGTTCCGATGCCCTGGGCTTTGGGTTCCGCTGTGGTTTCCTTGGCATGCTGCATATGGAGATTATTCAGGAACGGCTGGAGCGTGAGTATGACCTCAATCTGATTACCACTGCGCCAACCGTGGTCTATGAAATTCTAACCAACCGCGGTGAGCTGCTGCATATTTCCAATCCCTCGGCGCTGCCTGACCCCGGGTCGATCGATGAGATGCGCGAGCCAATCTGCGAGGCCAATATTCTGGTGCCAAAGGATTATGTCGGCAATGTGATCTCGCTCTGTATTGAAAAACGCGGTGTGCAAAAAGATATGCAATTTATTGGCGGTCAGGTTGCGATCCGCTATGAATTACCCATGAGTGAAGTGGTGATGGATTTCTTTGACCGACTGAAATCGGTCAGCCGCGGTTTTGCCTCGCTGGATTACAGTTTTGTCCGTTTTCAGGCGTCCTCGCTGGTCAGGCTGGATGTGTTGATCAATGGCGACCGTGTCGATGCACTGGCGGCCATTGTTCATCGCGACAGTTCGCAACAGAAAGGTCGCACTCTGGCGGAAAAGATGAAAGAGCTGATTCCCCGGCAGATGTTTGATGTCGCGATTCAGGCGGCCATTGGTGGCAGCGTGGTGGCCAGAACAACGGTGAAAGCACTGCGCAAAAATGTCACGGCAAAATGTTATGGTGGTGATGTTTCGCGTAAGAAAAAGCTGCTGGAAAAACAAAAAGCCGGTAAGAAACGCATGAAACAGGTCGGGAATGTCGAAATACCACAGGACGCTTTTCTCGCTGTGTTGAAAAGTTAATGAGTCTGGCGGCTATGGTTACAGCGGCTGTCACAGAAAAAGGAGCAAGATCTCTATGGATCTAAATTTTGAGTTAATACTGACTGTCATTTTTTTGCTGTCGGCGCTGTTTTGGCTGTTGAACAAGTTTGTTGTGCGCCAGACTGAAGGTGCTGTGGAATTTGTTGGTTCCCTGGCGCCAGTATTGGGGCTGGTGCTGATACTGCGCTCTTTTGTCGTCGAGCCATTTCAAATTCCGTCGTCGTCAATGGTGCCAACCCTGAAGGTCGGTGATTTTATTCTGGTTAGCAAATGGACCTATGGCATCAGGCTGCCAGTGTTGCGCAATAAAATTATCGATGTTGAGTCGCCCCAGCGCGGCGATGTGATGGTTTTCTTTCCGCCCCATGAAGACCGCTATTTTATCAAGCGCGTGATTGGCCTGCCGGGCGACGAGATTCATGTGTTGGACGGTGTGCTATATATTAATGGCGAGAAAATGAGCCAAAAGGTTTTGCCGGACGAACCCTCCGCGCCGCGCTCGGTGGTGATGACTGAAAACCTGGATGGTGTTGAACACGCCATTCAAAAACGTCTATTGGCAACACGATTGAGTCAGAACTTTACCGCTGTGGTTCCCGCAGGGCACTATTTTATGATGGGTGATAACCGCGACAACTCCAGTGACAGTCGTGTCTGGGGGCCGGTTCCCGAAGAGCGGATTGTGGGTAAAGCCTTTGCTCGCTGGATGTTCTGGGACAAGTTCCTGAGCCTGCCAAACTTTGACCGGGTCGGCAAAATTAACTAGACATAGAGGCATTTGTCGACAGTCTATAAAAATAAATTAGTTTAAAGACACTGTCATAGCAGTGTGGCGCGATTGCAGGGAGTGATCCAACAGGCGAACAGGGAGAGCGATATGAATATAAACAGTTACAGGAAAAGCCAGAAACAAAAACAACTGGGCATGACCACACTGGCAACGCTTTTCGTGGTCTTTATAGCCGGTTTCTTTCTGACAGTAGCATTTAAGCTGGGCCCCCACTATCTGGACAACAGAATAGTTCAGGCGGCGATTACCCAGGTCGGCGATTCTGATATTATCGGCAAGTCCGACACCGAAATACGGCGAAAAATTGCCGATTTTTTTACCATAAATAATATTCGCGACATAGATATATCAAAAGTCGATATAACCCGTGAAGCGGGCGCAACGCGTATCAGCCTTGACTACGAAAAACGTTTTCCCATGTTTGGCAACGTAGATGTAGTGTTAACCTTCAGCAACCAATATGATACTGCGCAGCGACAGCATTAACCTGAGGATAATTCGTGGCGAGCAGTGCCAGGCAACTCCAGGATCGCCTGCAGTATCAGTTCAGCGATCAACAGCTTCTCACTCTGGCGCTCTCTCACCGGAGCTGCGGCAGCAACAATAACGAGCGACTCGAGTTTCTCGGTGATGCCGTGCTTGGCATGACTATTTCCAGCTTCCTGTTCCAGCGTTTTCCCGATGCTCGCGAGGGCGATCTCAGCCGTATCCGGTCGCAGATCGTGCGCGCCGAATCCCTGGCTAAAATAGCCCGCAATCTGAAACTGGGGCCCGAGTTATTGCTTGGTCCGGGTGAAATGAAAAGTGGCGGTCATCGCCGCGACTCGATTCTTGGTGACACAGTTGAAGCCCTGATTGGCGCCGTCTATCTGGATGCTGGCATCGCTGCCGCGGAAACCTGCATTCGCAACTGGTTTAGCGAGTCGCTGGATGCAGTGACTCTGGATATGCCGGTTAAAGACGCCAAGACCAGTCTTCAGGAGTGGTTGCAGGCGCGCGGCAAACCGCTGCCGGAATATCAGGTTGTCAAAACCGAAGGAGAGGATCATAGTCGCCTCTACACCATGAGCTGCAAGATCGCAGCTGTTGATGCCGCAGCACAGGCCACCGCCAGCAGTCGGCGCAGGGCAGAGCAGTTAGTTGCCGAAAAACTATTACAGGAATTGGAGAAAAAAGGTGATTGATGCGCCAACCCACTGCGGCTATGTCGCGATTGTCGGCCGTCCCAATGTGGGCAAGTCAACGCTGCTCAATCATCTGCTCGGCCAGAAGCTGTGCATTACCTCGCGTAAACCCCAGACCACCAGGCACACCTTGTTGGGCATTCAGACCGAGGGCGACACGCAAATTATCTTTGTCGACACGCCTGGCATTCACACCAATCAGGAACGTGCCATCAATCGAGTGATGAACCGCTCCGCGGCCAGCGTAATCGCCGACGTGGATCTGGTGATCTTTGTCGTCGATCGCTTTGAATGGAGTGCGGCGGATGAGTATGTGGCGCAGTATGTGTCGATAACTCTGGTGCATTTCGCATGGATCCAGAAGTTCCACTTGTTGTTCCAGAAGTAAATCCGGGCGATGTTCAGCGTCGTCCAAAGGGAATTATCTCTAATCCAAACTGCACAACGCTCTCGATGATTGTTGCAATGGGTGCGCTTCATAAGAAATACACTCTCAAAGAATTAGTGGTCTCTTCTTACCAAGCTGCATCAGGTGCCGGACAACCTGGTATCGATACTTTGCAAGCTCAATTAAAAGAGGTTGCTGGCAAAGGTTTAGGAGATGTAGCAGGAGATGTGCGTGCGGCAATCTCTGATTTGGGACCATTTCCAGCGCCGCTTGCAATGAATGTGGTTCCTTGGGCTGGTTCACTAAAAGAAGAGGGCTATACATCAGAAGAATTAAAAGTGCGCAATGAATCTCGCAAGATTCTGGGCATGCCAAACTTAAGAGTATCCGCTACCTGTGTGCGCGTTCCGGTAATTACTACACATTCTTTGACAGTTCATGCCACTTTTGAAAAGGAAGTATCTAGACA
>JALRJD010000227.1 GCA_023255165.1 Porticoccaceae bacterium
CACTGCTGGCACTCTGTTTGGCGGCGCCATGAGTGACTGGTATCAGCGCCGTTTTAAAGGTGGCCGCATTCGCTTTTTGGCGCTGTTGATGATTGCTGTGACGCCGTTGACGTTGGGCTTTCGCTTTGCCGCGCCGGACTCGCTTATCTTCTTTCTCGGCATGAGCTTTGCGCTGTTCAGTGTCAGTTCATTCTATGGCCCGGCCTTCTCCACGGTTCAGGATCTTACCCCGGTGCGTCTGCGCGGGGTGATGACCGCGGTGTTATTGGTGGCCTGCAATCTGCTTGGCTTTAGCGTGGGTTCATTTATGACCGGTGTTATTCAAGAGGCGCTGCAGGCGGCCGCGGTGGTCAACCCGTACACCATGTCGCTGCTGGTGGCCGATGTGGTGGGTGGGTTAACGATTCCCTGCTTTATCTATGCCTCTATCAAACTGGAGCGCCAGCGCAGCCAAATGGCGACTCAGTCACAGTCCGCGTGATTGGCGCGGTCTCTGATATGGGTGGCATCTAATCCAAAGAGCCTGACCGCCCAAGTCATTACTATTTGCCGTTCTCAGGAAGAAATAATTATAAATTTGGAGAATGCGCTTTATGGCCAAAAACAGCATTCGTGTTGCCGGCGCCAGCGGCTTTTGGGGTGACTCGGCGCACTCCACTGCGCAGTTGCTCGCAGACGGCAGCGTGGACGTCATCGTCTATGACTATCTGGCCGAAATTACCATGTCGATTATGGCGCGAGCGCGGGCAAAGAGCCCCGACACCGGCTATGCGCTGGATTTTGTCAGCGCCGTTATGCAACCCAATCTGCGACAGATCGCCCGCCAGGGGGTAAAAATTATCTCCAATGCCGGTGGTGTAAACCCCCAGGCCTGTGCCACTGCGCTGCGCAGGCTGATTAATGAGCAGGGGCTTGAGCTTAAGGTTGCCTGTGTTATTGGCGACGATCTGATCGATCAATGCGCTGCCCTCGCCGAGCAGGGTTACCGTGAAATGTTCACTGCCGAGCCATTCCCGCCGGTTGACAAGGTTGCCAGCATTAATGCCTATCTGGGCGCCTTTCCGGTGGCTCGCGCGCTGCAAGAGGGGGCCGATATAGTGATCACCGGGCGCTGTGTCGATAGCGCGGTCACGCTGGGTGCCTGTATTCACGCTTTTGGCTGGGGTCGCGACGACCTCGATCAGCTAGCCATGGGTTCGCTGGCCGGGCATATTTTGGAATGCGGGCCCCAGGCTACCGGCGGCAACTTTACCGATTGGG
>JALRJD010000233.1 GCA_023255165.1 Porticoccaceae bacterium
AAAAACAGTGGCTGGAGTCGCTGTTGCACCCATTGATTCGCGAGTGGATTGTGCAGCAATTGCAGGCGGCGCAGAGCCCATATGTGATACTGGAATCGCCACTGCTGTTTGAAACCGATCAAGTGCAGTTGGTTGATACCACACTGCTGGTGGATGTGCCGGTCGCACTACAAATCGAGCGCGCCTGTGCCCGCGATGGCAATCAGCCGGATCAGATTCAGCGCATTATTGATGCACAACTGCCGCGTGAAACAAAGCTGTCTCAGGCACAGCTGGTGCTGGATAATTCACTGCCGCTGGATACCCTTGCGGCGCGTGTCGAACAACTGCACCAGACCTTTTTGCAGTTGGCCAAAGCCCGGAATCAATAACCGCGCAAAGAATAATCGCAATTTTAATTTGTCAGTAAATTCACAACCACAGCGGAACCCCAATGAGCCCAACCATATTAAGCTGCCCAACCTGCAAAGCCACTGTTGAGTGGAGTGATAAATTTCCTTTTCGCCCCTTCTGCAGTCAACGCTGCCAGCAGATTGATTTTGGCGGCTGGGCCCAGGAGAGTTTTGCGATTAAGGGCGCGGCGCTGCTCGACCCGGAGATGCTGGATGCCGATCAGTTGACTAAAGAGCTGCTGGATGCCGGATTGATTGATCCGGATTTGCTGGATTCGGAGGGTTAGGGGTTAGCTAACAGCATAACCCCCCGCATCCCGGTGGGTTAATATGGTTTTTTATCAAGACAAGCTAAAGGTTTTTTATCAAGACAAGCTAACGGCTTTTGATTAAAGCAAGCTAACGGCTTTTGATTACAGCAAACCAACGGCTTTTAACCCATGGGTTGCCAGACGCTGCAAAATGGGGTGATTGGCTGCCGGAAAGGCGAGTGGCTCTCTGTTCTCAAGCTCCCGGTTCTCAAGCTCTCTGCTCTCCACCCCTGAGCTTACAAGCTCGGCCAAACTTACCCAGCGACATTGCTGGCCTTCTTTGCCCATCGCGGTGCCAGAAAAGCTGTCCACCTGCCAGATATCCAGCAAGACCTGTTTATCCACGTAGTCGTGCTCGACCTGCATATAGGGCTGCGCGCTGATCACTTGAATATCGATCTCTTCAAACAGTTCCCGGGCCAGCGCTGCTTCGGGATTTTCACCCGCTTCGACTTTGCCGCCAGGAAACTCCCACAATCCGCCCTGGTGTAGATGTTCGGCGCGGCGTGAAATAAAGATGCGCTGGTCAGGCCCAACAATAACCGCGGCAACCACATGGAGTCGTTTCACAGTACGTTGAGCCCGTTGCGGTCGCAATCAGGTGCGATATTCGGCATTGATGCGCACATATTCATAGGTCAGGTCGGTGGTCCACACGGTTTCGCTAACCTCACCGCGATTAAGCGAGATATGGATGCAGATATCTTCCGGCGCCATGGCCTCGGTGCCAGCGGCTTCGGTGTAACTGGCGGCACGGCCTCCGCGTTCAACAATCAAGACCTGGTTGAGACTGACCGAGATCTTGCTGACATCAAGGTTGTCGACGCCGGCGCGACCGACGGCGGCGAGAATGCGTCCCCAGTTGGCGTCGGATGCGGCCAGCGCGGTTTTAACCAGCGGCGATTCGGCTACGGTGTAGGCGACTTTAAGTGCTTCATCGGTGTTGCCGGCGCTGTCGACCAGCACCGTAACAAATTTGCTGGCGCCTTCGCCGTCGCGAATAATTGCCTGCGCCAGATCGATAAAGACTGTCTCAAGCTGAGCAACAAACTGCTCAAAATTGCTTTCATCGATGCTGATGCCGCTGGCGCCTGTGGCTACCAGCACAATTGAGTCGTTGGTCGAGGTGTCGCTGTCGACGGTGATGCGGTTAAAAGATTTGTTGGTGACCAGACGCAGGGCGCGGTGCAGCAGTTCGCTGTCAACTTTGGCGTCGGTGGCAACAAAACCAAGCATGGTAGCCATATTGGGCTTGATCATGCCTGAGCCTTTGCTGATACCAGTGATGGTTATCTGCTGCGGGCTCGATGGGTCGGGCTGATATTGCAGGCTGGCGCCTTTGGCGCGGGTGTCGGTGGTCATAATGCCCTGAGCGGCATCGCTCCAGCCGTCTTCGTCAAGCGCAGCGACTGCCGCGGGCAGTGCGCCAAGCAATTTTTCCATGGGCATGGGTTCACCGATCACGCCAGTGGAAAATGGCAGCACTTGCTGCTCGGAGACCGTTTGCAACGCGGCCAGCTGTTGGCAGCTGCGGCGCGCATCGGCGAGACCCTGGTCGCCGGTTCCGGCGTTGGCATTGCCGGTATTTACCAGCAGATAGCGCGGGGTATCGGTGTCGAGATACTGTTTACACAGCACAACCGGTGCGGCGCAAAAAGCATTTTGGGTAAACAGCGCGGCGACGCTGGCCTGAGTTGGAATTTGCATAACAACCAGATCTTTGCGCCCGGGGGTTTTAATCCCTGCGCTGGTAGTGCCCAGTTTGAACCCGGCGACCGGGTGCATCTGCGGAAAGGGTTTGTTACCTGTGGCCATCTTTGTTCCTGTTGTTAAAAAAGCCGTTAAACCATTTTGAGTCAAAATACCTTAGGGCTAAATCTTGCCATGACACTGTTTGTATTTCTTGCCTGAACCACAGGGACAGGGGTCGTTGCGCCCGACTTTGGGTCCCAGGCGCTGCACTGGCTGCTGTTGCGCGGTTTCGCTGTCACCCTGCTGGCCCTGCTCTTCGGTCAGGCTGGCGCTTTCAGCATGCTGATACTCGCGGCCTTCTTGCTCTCGGCGGCGCTGCTCTTCGAGCTTGCGCATATCGTCTTCACTGGCCACCTGAATATGACTGAGGAAGCGCACAGTTTCATATTTAATGTTGTCGAGCAGCTGTTCAAACATGGCGAATGATTCACGCTTGTACTCCTGCTTGGGGTTTTTCTGGGCGTAGGCGCGCAAGCCGATGCCCTGGCGCAACTGGTCCATATTGGCGAGGTGATCTTTCCACTGGTTGTCGAGCACCTGCAGCATTATCTGGCGCTCAACTTCGCGCATCTGTGCGCCAACATCGGCGTAGCGGGTCTGGTAATCCTGCTCGATCAGCTCAACCGCTCTGGCGCGCAGTGTCTCTTCATCGAGGCGGCTGTCTTCTTCAAGCCACTGACCCACTGGCAGGTGCACGTTGAGATCGCTGACCAGGGCTTTCTCCAGACCGTCGATATCCCACTGCTCTTCAAGGCTCTGCGGGGGAATAAAGTTGTCGATTATCTGATGCACCACGTCTGCACGAACATTGGTGATCACCTCGGAGATATCGTCGTCTTCAAGCAGGTCGTTGCGCTGCTGATAAATCACCTGACGCTGGTCATTGGCGACATCATCGTATTCCAGCAGGTGTTTGCGGATATCGAAGTTGCGCCCTTCAACCTTGCGCTGGGCTTTGACAATGGCGTTGGTGACCATGCGATGCTCGATGGATTCACCGTGCTCCATGCCCATTGAGCGCATCATGTTTTTCATCCGGTCGGAGGCAAACAGTCGCATCAAGGGGTCTTCAAGGGAGAGATAGAAACGCGATACGCCGGGGTCACCCTGACGACCGGAACGGCCGCGCAACTGGTTGTCGATGCGGCGCGACTCGTGGCGCTCAGTGGCGACTATATGCAGGCCGCCGGCTTCGAGCACTTTGGTGTGGCGCTGCTCCCACTCGGCTTTCAGGGCATTGATCTGCTCTTCGCTGGCACTCTCGCCGAGGGCCTGGATTTCGGCATCGAGATTGCCGCCAAGCACAATATCGGTGCCGCGACCGGCCATATTGGTGGCGATGGTCACCGCGCCGGGGCGCCCGGCTTCGACAATAATGTTGGCTTCACGCTCGTGCTGTTTGGCGTTCAACACATTGTGTTTGATGCCGGCACTGGTGAGCATTTTCGAGAGCATCTCGGAAGTTTCAACCGAGGCGGTGCCGACCAGCACCGGTGCGCCGCTCTCGATAATGTCGCCGATATCTTCGATCACCGCTTCAAATTTTTCTTCCTGGGTTAAAAACACCAGGTCGTTGAGATCTTTGCGTTTTACCTCGACATTGGTCGGAATCACCATCACCTGCAGACCATAGATCTGCTGGAATTCATAGGCTTCGGTGTCGGCGGTTCCAGTCATACCGGCGAGCTTGCGGTAGAGCCGGAAGTAGTTCTGGAAGGTGGTCGAGGCCAGGGTTTGGCTCTCTTGCTGGATTTCCAGCCCCTCTTTGGCTTCAATCGCCTGGTGCAGACCTTCAGAGAGGCGACGGCCGGGCATGGTGCGGCCGGTGTGCTCGTCGATGAGTACTGCCTGATTGCCCTGAATAATATATTCCACGTCGCGCTGAAACAGATTCTGGGCGCGCAGTGCCGAGTGCACATGGTGCAGCAGACCGAGATTGGATGCCTGATAAAGACTGTCGTCCGGCTCAAGTAAGCCCTCACTGATAAGAATGTCTTCAACCTTCTGGAAGCCCTCTTCAGTGAGTTCAACGCTGCGGGTTTTTTCATCGACCACAAAGTCGCCGGGCTGCTCTTCGGTTTCGGCTATGAGCTTTAGGGTCAGGGCATTAACACTGCGATACAGCGATGAGCTGTCCTGGGCGGCGCCAGAGATAATCAGTGGCGTTCGCGCTTCGTCGATCAGGATCGAGTCGACTTCATCGACAATCGCGAAGTTAAGACCGCGCTGGGATTTGTCCTCAAGGCGCAGAGCCATATTGTCGCGCAGATAGTCGAAGCCAAATTCATTGTTGGTGCCGTAGGTGATATCCGCGGCATAGGCTTCGCGGCGGCTGCAGGGGCGCAGGCTGCTGTCGCCGGCATCCAGCACAAAAGAGTTGGCGCTGTCTGGCCCCTGATAGGATTGAATAACACCCACCGAGAGTCCCAGTGCCTGATACAGCGGCGCCATCCACTGCGCATCGCGGCGCGCCAGATAGTCGTTGACGGTGATAACGTGCACGCCTTCACCGGGCAGTGCATTGAGGTAGGCGGCCAGCGTGGCCACCAGGGTTTTACCTTCACCGGTGCGCATCTCGGCAATTTTGCCCTGATGCAAGGTGATGCCACCGATCATCTGCACATCGAAGTGGCGCATACCCATTACCCGGCGTGCGGTTTCACGCACCAGGGCAAAGGCTTCAGGCAGCAGGTCGTCGACGCTTTTGCCGGCGTCGAGCTGTTCCCGCAAACGCAGGGTTTGGGCTTTCAGATCAGCGTCGTCTAGCTCGCCAAGACCGGCTTCCAAGGCATTGATTTTGCTGACAATTTTACGCATCTTGCGTATTTCTCGGTCATTTTTGCTACCGAAAACACTTTTTAAAATATTCGCGAACATACTTTTTTCCATCAATAGATAACGGGATATCCAAAACTGTTTCAATCAGGGTAATTTACATGCGATAACCTGAAACCGCCGACCCAAACACACAGAGTGTAGACCCAGGCAGAGGATTTAATCCGATCTGTGCGGGCCTGAGGGTTTGCTTTGGGGAATTAGCGGCTGGTTTTGTGGATATAGCTTGCGGGATCGACTGTGCGGCCATTTTTGTACACTTCAAAGTGCACATGGGGGCCGGTGGAACGGCCAGAGCTGCCCATGCGGGCAATCTGTTGGCCTTTCTTGACGACGCTGCCAAGGGTGACCAGATTTTCATCGTTGTGGGCATAGCGGGTGACATAACCATCGCTGTGGTTAATCTCAATCATTTTGCCATAACCACTGCGCTTGCCTGACCAGGTGACGACACCTGAGGCCACCGCCACCACTTCGGAACCTTTTTTGCCGGCAAAGTCGACACCGCCGTGCCAGCGCTGATCACCATGAAATGGGTCGGCGCGCATGCCGTAGGCGGATGACATCCAGCCTTTGTTGATTGGCGTGCCGGCAACGGTCTGCTCTTTCTGCAGACGGTTATCAGACATCATTGAGGTGAGTACTTGCAGCTGTGCTTCGCGGTTGTCGAGCCTGCGGTCGAGCTGGTCGAACATGGCGGTCAATTCACGCTGCATGCTCAGTGCGTCGATATCCTGTATCGGTGATCCCTCGGGGCCACCCACACCTGGCGCTTCCGAGAAATCGAACTCGCCATCTTCGAGGCGGGCGATCTGTGTCAGTCGCTCACCGAGGGCGTCGAGTCGAATCAGACGGGAGCGCATTTCAGCCAGTTTAACGGTCATCGCGCTGAGGGTTTCGCCGGCCTGGGCACGGCCTGTGGCGATCTCTTGCTGCTGTTGCACCAGTTCGTGCTGCATCTGACCGATGTTGTTTTCCACCAGCAGTTCCCAGCGACCATCGGCAATT
>JALRJD010000240.1 GCA_023255165.1 Porticoccaceae bacterium
CAGGTCAACCTGCTCGAAGGCTTTGGCAAAATCCTGTTGAATCAGTTGGCGCACCTGTTGCGCCTTACCGTAGTAGGCTTCGTAGTAGCCGGCTGACAGGCAGTAAGTGCCAATCAGAATGCGCCGTTGCACCTCTTCGCCAAAACCTTCGGCGCGGGTTCTGCGGTAGAGATCTTCCAGATCTTTTGGATCTTCACAGCGGTAGCCATAGCGCACGCCATCAAAACGCGAGAGATTCGCTGAGGCCTCGGCCGGGGCAATCACATAATAGGCGGGAACGGAAAGTGCCGAATTGGGCAGGCTGATTTCAACCAGCTCAGCGCCCTGTGCTTCGAGTTCGGCAAGCGCACTGCGCACGGCTGCCTCTGTGCCCTGGTGCAGGCCATCAGAAAAGTACTCTTTGGGCACGCCAATTTTTAATCCTTTGATGCTGTTATTGAGGTCGGCGCTGTAGTCGGGCACCTCGCGCTCGATGCAGGTGGAATCCTTGTCGTCATAGCTTGCCATGCAGCTGAGCAGCAGCGCACAGTCTTCCGCGGTGCGCGCCATCGGGCCACCCTGATCCAGGCTAGAGGCGAAGGCGATCATGCCCCAGCGCGAGACCCGGCCATAGGTGGGTTTTAAACCGGTGATACCGCACAGCGCGGCGGGCTGGCGAATCGAGCCGCCGGTGTCGGTTGCGGTTGCACCCGGCGCCAGTCGCGCAGCAACAGCCGCTGCGGAACCGCCGGATGAACCGCCGGGAACACAGTCCGTCGCCCAGGGGTTTTTCACCGGGCCATAGAAACTGGTCTCGTTGGAGGAGCCCATGGCGAACTCGTCCATATTGGTTTTGCCCAGTACAACGGCGCCAGCCTGTTCGAAGTTTTCAACCACGGTGGCGTTGTAGGGCGGAATAAAATTGTCGAGCATTTTTGACCCGCAGCTGGTGCGCACGCCATTCGTGCAAAAAATATCCTTGTGCAGAATCGGCACGCCGCAGAGGGCCGGCGCGTCGCCTGCCGCCAGACGCTGGTCGGCTGCGGCTGCCGCTTTCAGCGCCTGCTCGGCGGTCACCGTGATCACGGCATTGTAATCAGCGTTGAGTTGGTCAATGCGCTTGAGAAAGTGCCGGGTTAATTCAACACTGGTAAATTGTTTGCTTCGCAGTCCCTGGACTAACTCGGCGATGGTGAGGTTATGCATGGTTTAATCGCCTTTTATTCAATCACTTTGGGGACCAGGAACAGGCCATCTTCGGTATCCGGGGCGATAGCCTGAAAGGCTTCACGCTGATTCACTTCGCTGACTTCGTCTTCCCGCAAACGCTGAATCGCCTGCAGCGGATGGGACATGGCTTCAACACCTTTGGTGTCGACCGCCTGCAGTTGATCGACCAGTTCGAGAACACTGCCGAGGCGCTGCGACATCTGGCTGATGGTGTCTTCGTTGATGGCGATGCGTGACAGCGTGGCCAGTTTTTCGATTTCGTGCCGTTCGATACTCATTAAAATATTCCGTCTGTCAGAGCTGGCGTTGCAGCCGTGAGTTGCCCCTGTGAAAGGAGGCGTAAGGTATCATAAATGGCCTGATCAGGTTAAGGGGGCAGATTCGATTAAAGGCTTATTTGTCAGGGTTTTAGCTGAGTTTTTTTAGAGATCACAGCAACTTCGTGTCAGATCGGGTGAAAAGCGCCAAAAATCCGCCGAAATAGTCAGTGATTGCTTGCTCTACTATCCCGCCACTGTTAAATTTATCGACCAAATCTGCACTCGTTTGCCCGGCACTTTAAGCGGCTGATTCAGGCGGGCGATGTTAAGGGAAACTTGATTAGATGTTCAAAAAGATCCGCGGCTTTTTCTCCAGCGATATTTCAATCGACCTGGGTACGGCAAACACGCTTATTCATGTGCTTGAGAAAGGCATTGTTCTCAATGAGCCATCGGTTGTGGCGATTCGCCACCACCAGGGGCAAAAAATTATTGAAGCCGTGGGTGTCGACGCCAAGCGTATGCTCGGGCGTACTCCCGGTAATATCACCGCGATCCGTCCGCTTAAAGATGGTGTTATCGCCGACTTCCAGGTAACCGAAAAAATGCTGCAGCACTTTATTAAAAAGGTGCACTCCGGCAGCTTTGTGCCGCCCAGCCCTCGCGTTCTGATCTGTGTGCCCTGTATGGCCACCGAGGTGGAGAAGCGTGCGATCAAGGAAGCGGCCTACAGCGCCGGTGCCCGCGAAGTGTTTTTGATTGAAGAGCCCATGGCCGCGGCGATTGGCGCCGGTCTGCCCGTCGAAGAGGCGGTGGGTTCAATGGTGGTGGATATAGGTGGTGGCACCACCGAGATTGCCATTCTCTCGCTCAATGGCGTGGTGTTCGCCGATTCTGTGCGTATTGGTGGTGACCGTTTCGATGAGTCGATTGTCAATTTTGTGCGCCGCAAATACGGCAGCGTGATTGGTGACAGCACTGCCGAGCGTATCAAGATGGAAATTGGCAGCGCCTACCTCAGCAAAGAGGTTCGCGAGATCGATGTGCGCGGCCGCAATCTTGCCGAAGGTGTTCCCAAGAGCTTTACCCTCAACAGTGATGAAATTCTTGAGGCACTGCAGGAGCCCCTGTCCGGTATTGTGCAGGCGGTAAAGCGCGTGCTTGAGCAGTCGCCGCCTGAGCTGGCGTCGGATATTGCCGAGACCGGCATAGTATTAACCGGCGGCGGTTCAATGTTGCGTGATCTCGATCGTCTGCTGACCGCTGAGACCGGCCTGCCGGTAATTCTCGCTGAAGATCCGCTGACCTGCGTAGCCCGTGGTGGTGGTGAAGCACTTGAGATGATGGACCGCAGCAAGATCAATTCGCTCACTTTTTAACGATGCGAATTGTGGTTGGCGATTGGTCAACCACTGCCCGGTTTATATAGTCATTCAGGAGAGGGTTTATCAGAAACGTTTTTAGCAAATCATCCTCCCCTCTGAGCAAACTTCTCGCCATTGCCTTGATCGCTGTGGTTCTGATGCTGGTCAACAGCTTTACGCCCTGGTTAAAACCGGTTTACAGCGCCGTCGATGATCTTATTCGCCCCCTCTACTGGGTTGCCAATATTCCGCTCCGTGTTCAGGAGTGGAGCGCCAACAAAGTTACCCCACGCTCGGAAATTGAAGCCGATAACCAACGCTTGCTCAAAGAGAGCCTCGTCTACCATGGACAGTTGCAGCGTATGTCTGATCTGGCCGCGGAGAACTTGCGTCTGCGCCGGCTGCTAAATGCCACCGAACTGCTGCAGGACAATGTTTTGGTGACCGAAGTGATCGGCGTCTCGGCCAACCCACTGCGGCATACATTGACCATTGATCGCGGCTCTCGCGACGGGGTTTTTGTCGGCCAGCCACTGCTCGATGCCGAGGGGCTGATGGGGCAAATTATCGAGGTGCATGAGCGTCACAGCACTGCGCTGTTGATTACCGACAGCACCCATGCATTGCCGGTGCAGGTGCTGCGCAACGGGGTGCGGTCGATTGCCGAAGGGACCTCGGACTACAATTTATTGACTCTCAAGTTTGTTTCTTCCACCGCGGATATTCGGGAGGGCGACAAGCTGGTCAGTTCCGGTCTTGGCGGTCTCTATCCGGTTGGCTACCCGGTCGGCACTGTGACCAGTATAGTCAGTGAGCCAGGCGAGAACTTCCTCAAGATTGATGTGGATCCCTCTGCTGAGCTCGATCGCAGCCGCCATCTGTTACTGCTGTTCACGTCCCGCGACAGCGATGCGGATGCGGCCAAATAATGGAGTCATCCAGCCACGGTGTTGCGGTTTCTGTGACGATTTTGCTCGCCGTTATTTTGAGCTTGATGCCACTGAGTGGTGAATGGATAGTCTGGAAACCCAATTTTCTGTTGTTGGTTGTGCTGGCCTGGGTGTTGCGCTGGCCTGATGAGTTCGGAGTGTTTTTTGCCGCTGCGGTCGGCTTGCTGGCGGACATTGTTTTGCGCACTGCGATCGGTCACTCAATTTTTATCTTCGCGCTCTGTGGCAGCATCGTTATCCTCGTTGGGCGCTGGACAAAATATCTTTCACCGCTGCAGCGAATGCTGTTGGTGGCAATGATCCTTGGCCTCGCCGGGCTGCTGGAGGCGAGTGTTTATATGTTTTACGAACGCCCCTCCGGGATTGAGCAGCTGCCGATGAAAATGGTCCTTTCAATGCTGGCCTGGCCGTTTATTGAGCGGCTGGTGATCCGCTTTACGCCAAGACGAGGTTGAGCATGTCTGAAGTCTCAGATCTGGACAAAGAGCCAGCCGCTGATCTAATTCTTGCCTCCGCATCGCCACGTCGCAATGAACTGCTGCGTCAGATTGGTGTGCGTTTTTCCGTGCTGGCGGTTGATGTGGATGAGAGCAGGCTGCCGGGCGAGTCACCAGTCGACTATGTTTCACGTCTGGCGCTGGAAAAAGCCCGCGCCGGATTCGCGCGTCAGCCGGGGCAGTTGCCAAGCCTGGGCGCCGACACCATTGTGGTCTGTGGCGATGAGATTTTTGGTAAACCGGTTGACCAGGCTGATGCCGCGGCGATGCTTTTGGCGCTGTCGGGCAAGGTTCATACAGTTTTATCCGCAGTCGCGGTATCTCAGGGGCCCTGTTCGTCGGGTCGCCTTGTGGAAACAGCAGTGCGTTTTCGCACCATTAACGAATCGGACTGTCTCAACTACTGGCAAACCGGCGAGCCACAGGGCAAGGCAGGGGGCTATGGCATTCAGGGTTACGGCGCGGTTTTTGTGCAGCATATCGAAGGCAGTTACAGTTCGGTGGTGGGGTTGCCGCTGAGTGAGACAGCCGAAATATTGAGTGAGTTTGGCATACCGATCTGGCGGCCCGAGCCTCTGGCGCTAATTGAATAACCAACCGCGCAAAAAATAGCGCAATAGCCGCGCACTGGTGGCGAAACAGAAGAGCAAATTAGATAAACCATGAGTCAGGAACTGCTGGTCAATATCACACCGATGGAAACTCGAGTTGCTCTGGTTGAAAACGGCGTGCCCCAGGAAATTTCAGTGGAGCGCAACAACAAGCGCGGGCTGGTCGGCAATATCTACAAAGGCAAGGTGATACGGGTGCTGCCCGGAATGCAGGCGGCCTTTATCGATATAGGTGAAGCGCGCAGTGCATTTTTGCATGTCGACGACTTGCTGCCGCGGCATGGCAAAAATCATAATGGCGAGAGCGGCGAAGAGCCGGATATCCGCAACTTGTTGCACGATGGCCAGCAGATTGTGGTTCAGGTGATCAAGGATCCGGTGGGCAGCAAAGGTGCGCGCCTTACCGCGCAGTTGTCAGTCGCTTCCCATTATCTGGTCTATATGGCGGATGTAGAACATATCGGCATTTCTCAGCGCATAGAATCCGAAACGGAGCGCGAGCGCTTAAAACTGCTTTTAAGTGAGATTGTCGAGCAGCTATCCGCGGAGGATGGCGCCGACAGCAAACTTGGCCGCGGCTTTATTTTGCGCACCTCTGCCGAGGGCGCTACCGAAGCCGAGCTGCGCAGCACTGTGGGTTTTTTACGCCGCCTGTGGCAGCATATTCTGGATCGTAAAATTGCCGCCACCGCACCCAGTTGTTTGTATGAGGATATGCCGCTGCCCAAGCGCGTGCTGCGCGATATGGTTGGCGCCGAAGTGGAAAAAATTCGTGTCGATTCGCGCGAGGTTTTCGATGAGCTGACAACGTTCGGCAATAAATTCAATCCGGATATTGTGCAGTTGCTGGAGCACTACCCAGGCGAGCGACCACTGTTTTATATGTATGCGGTGGAGGATGAAATCACCAAGGCGCTGGAACGCAAGGTGATGCTGAAATCCGGTGGCCATCTGGTGTTTGATCAGACTGAGGCGATGTCGACTATCGACGTCAATACCGGCGCCTTTGTCGGCCATCGCAATCTTGAAGAGACAATCTACAAGACCAATCTTGAAGCGGCGCTGGTGATTGCCCGGCAGATGCGCATGCGCAATCTCGGCGGCATTATTATTATCGACTTTATTGATATGCACAGTACCGAGCACCGTCGCCAAGTGTTGCGCGCGCTGGAGAAGGCGCTGGCGCGGGATCGCGTCAGAACCAACCTTTCCGGTGTCACCGAACTCGGTTTGGTGCAGGTGACCCGCAAGCGCACCAGCCAGAGTCTCGGGCAAATCTTGTGCGAGGAGTGCCCGACTTGCTATGGCCGCGGCTATATCAAATCCGCCGAGTCGATAAGTTACGAGATATTGCGCGATATTTTGCGTGCGGCGCGCGCTTATGAATGCGATAGTTTGCGCGTGCTGGCCTCAGCGCCGGTGATAGAGCGATTGACCGATGAGGATTCCGGTCAGGTGGCCGATCTGGAAGCGTTTATCGGCCGCACCATTCAGTTTCGGGTCGAGAGCCTTTATGCTCTTGAACAGTTCGATATTATTCCGGTTTAACCGACAAGTGGCGATGGCGAAGATAGTGACAGCATTGAGAACAGGCGTGCGCTGGCTGTGGCTGACCGTGGCGCTGCTGATTATTGGCACGGTGATTTTGGTGGTGATTGGCCGCCAGACCATTGCCAATCTCGATCAGGTGCGTGAGCCGTTGGAACAGTTTATCGCCGAACAGACCGGGTTGCAGGTGGAGTTGGGTGAATTGCGTGGGGAGTGGCCGCGGCTGGTTCCGGTTATTGAAGTGGATAAGGTGGCGATTATGGCCACCGCGGATGCGCCGGCGCTGAGATTCGAGGGTGCCAGAGCGGACCTCGATCTGTTTAACAGTATTCTGCGACGCACACCAATCTGGCGCGAGTTGGCGGTTGAGCGACTGACATTGACCTTGGCCGAAGATGAGCGTGGCCGCTGGGGATTAAAAGGTTTTAAGAGTGGTGCCGAAACAGACCTGAGCCTGATTGTTGATCCATTGACCTATAGTCGGGTGATTCGCTTTGACAATGTTCAGGTTGGCCTCGAGTTTTTCTCCGGCAAAACAATGTTCCTCAGTGGCCGCAATGTCGCGATGGAGAATGCTTCGACATTTCATCGAGCGGAATTATCTGTTGTTTTATCGCAGACATTAAATGCGGCCAGCGGAGAGGAGACCGATACTCCAGCCTACCTTCTGATTGAGGGCCACGGCGACCTGACGGATATCGAGACGTTTTCCGCCGGAGGTTATTTCCGATTCGATGATTTAAATCTTTCCGAACCGCTCGCCGATCTGGTTCGCTCGTTGTTGCCGGAGCTGTTCGCCAATCTTTCTGACTTTAACGCCAACGCCAAGGGTGAGATGTGGTTCGCCATGCACCCGGGTGGGGCGTTGGACTTTGAGGGCGATCTGTCGATTGGCGAATTGCCTCTGAGTTGGCTGGCCGATGTGCCGGCGGTAACTGATATCAAATCCGAGATCACCGGCTGGTATACCCCGGGAGTCGACTGGGGTGCGCGCCTGCAGGGATTTACCTTTAACTGGTCGGAGACCTCGATTGAGCCGCTCAACCTGGTGTTTAACCAGCGCCTGGGATCTCACTGGAAAGACTTTGATCTGTCGGTCAATCATCTCGATTTGACCCTGATGTCAGACCTGCTTTATCGAACGCGTATTGCCGATAAAAAAATTCTCGATATTATCGATCGTTTAAAGCCCCAGGGCATGGTTGATGCGTTGACTTTGGGACACAACGAGCAGGGTTATTTCGCCTCGGCCAACTTGCAGGCGCTGACCATTGCCTCATGGAAAACCGCGCCCGGCGTCAAAGGACTGGATGGCTATCTGGAAGTTTATGGCAGTCACGGACTGTTCTCGCTGGCTGACAGCAATGGTTTTGAGGCCGCTTTCCCGACTGTCTATAAACAGTATCTGGCAATCGACAGAGCCGAAGGCACAATCAATTTTTCCTGGGACCGCGACAACAACCTGCTGACTCTGCGCAGCGATATTATGCGCGCCAAAGTTGATGCCGGTACCGCCTCGATACTGTTTTCTGTCGAGCAGCCTGTTCCCTCCAATGGTGTTCCGCCCAGTGTTAATCTGTTGATTGGCGCGCGGGATCTGGATATGCAGAAGCGCAATCAGTATCTGCCCTACAGAATGCCGGCACCGCTGCGCAAATGGTTGCAGCAGTCGATTCTGGATGGCCGGGTGGATGAGTTTGGACTACTGATTCGCAATGAGCCGCCGCGATTTGATCCGCTCTCCCAAAGCACTCAGCTGATGGTCAAAGTCAGCGATGCGGATATCAATTATGACCCCAATTGGACCGGTTTGCGCGATGCCAGCGCACTGGCGCTGGTGGACGACACCTTTACCGAGGTTAAGGTCTATTCCGGAAAGATCGGCGGCGCATCGATCACTGATGCCACTGTGGTCTACGACAAGCCCGATGCCGACAGCGCTGCGCAGCTGACAGTGGATGCCAATGTCACCGGGGCACTTAAAAGCGCCATTGATGTGTTGGCGCAGTCGCCGGTTGCAAATCGGCTGGGCCCTTTAAGTGGCTGGGACTATCAGGGCAATATCAACAGCCATCTGGATCTGATCATTCCTCTTCGGGGACAGAGTACCGAGGCGCAGGGCAGTCAATCTGAAGCACAATATAATGTCACCAGTTCGATCGATAACGGCTCGATGACCATTCCCGGTGGGCCGATCAGCGTTGAGCATATTAACGGACGATTAAACTTTTCTCTCGACAAAGGTCTTTACGGCGAGGACATCCGCGCTGACTTTTGGCAGCGGCCGATGCGCGCCCGGCTGTTTAAGTCTGATGGCGAACAGAAAATTGCCATCAGAGGAGATTTGCTGCCCAATAGCCTCAATAAACTGGTCGAATTCCCCTGGTCCGAAGTGATCAAAGGCGCGGTTGCGGTTGAAAGCCTGATTACCATTCCCGCCAATCAGGATGGGGCTGAACCGGCGCCGATTAATTTGCAGATTTCCAGCAAGCTCAAAGGTGTTGCTCTGGATCTGCCGGCCCAGTTGGCCAAACCGGCAGCCGATATTCAAGACCTGGATATCACCCTCTATTTCAACCCGGAATTTGAACGGCTGCAGGGCACGCTTTCGGGCAAGCCTGTTGTGGCGGACAAGACTGCTGTAAACAGCGGTGTAAAGAGCCCGGACCTGAATTTTGATTTGCGCTTTGCTCAGGGAGCTATGGTCGGCGCTTTTGTTGATTACGATCGAGACAGCGAACAACCGCAAGCGGGCTTTGTGCGCGTGGCAGCCCATCTGCCGACTGTTGATTTTGAGGCCTGGCAGCCATTGATTGGCCTGTTTCAGCGCTCGGGTTCCGCGGCTGAGGCAAGCTGGACGCCGGTGTTTGATATGCGCCTGGATAAAATGGAACTGGCGACAATTCATTTGAGCGATATCAGAGCGGTCGCCACTCTGGCCGACAGCACAATGGATGTGGCCTTCTTTAGTGATCTGGCCGACGGCCAACTGGTTATGCCAATCGGCGATGCGGTTTCCGCCAATGCGTCAAGTGCGGTGCCAAAACTTAATCTCAGTCGTCTGACTGTTCCCGGTCAGTTACTGGAGAAAAGACTGACCGAATCGACCATCGATCCGCGCCAGTTTCAGGCAGTGGATTTCTCTGTTGACCGCCTGCAGCTGATGGGTGAAGAGTGGGGGTCGATTGCCTTTAAACTGCGCCCTGAGGTTTCCGGTGCTGCCTTTAGTCAAATTCGCGGCAATCTGCTCGGCCTGCAGCCGGGCGTTTTTGAGGATCAGCCTGCAACCGAATTTTTCTGGCACTTTGACGGCAGCCAATATGCCAGCCGCCTGGTCGGACCGGTCGGCGTTGGTAATATTGCCGACTTTCTCAGCTCCGGTTTAAACACGCCGAAGATCGTTGATAGCAAGTCCGGACGTTTTGTCTTTGATCTCGCCTGGCAGGATCAACCGTGGAATATTTCGCGGGAAAATCTCAGTGGCGAGTTTCAGGTTGAATTAAAAGAGGGCAGCTTTTATCGCTCCACCGGCGGTGCTGGTGCGGCCTTGAAAATGGTCAGCCTGGTCAACTTCGCCAACTGGCTGCGTCGGCTCAAACTGGATTTTTCCGATGTGGTGGGGCAGAACCTCAGTTACAACAAGCTCAATGGCACTCTGCAGTTTGATCAGGGCATCGCCAGTTTTAAGCAGCCACTGAAAATGAAGATGCCCTCCGGGCGCATGAGTATGGCCGGACAATTTGACCTGCTCAATGAACAGGTTGATGCTCGTTTGGTGGCAACCTTGCCTGTAGCCACCAACTTGCCCTGGGTTGTGGCGCTGCTCGGTGGGCTGCCGGCCGCCGCTGGTGTCTATGTGACCAGCAAATTGGTCGAGAAGCAGGTCGACCGTTTGTCCAGTATCAGCTATACGCTGACCGGCCCCTGGGATGATGTTGAGGTTGCTGTCGATCGTATCTTTGCCCCTGAGTTGCAGGCCGATGACGCTGAAAGCGCCAGCAAGAATGGTGATAAGCTGCCAAAATCGGATAAACAGGTGCCAGCCAGGCAGGAGCCAGATATGGTAAAAAAGTCAGATAAGCCAGATGAATCAAAGTAAAGCTAGCCTAACTAAAACTGGTCCAGGTAGCAGTCATCCGGGCAAAAGCCTGATTGCGGCGGCGGTTCAGCTGCGACCGCAAAGTTCACTCGAAGAGAACCTCGCCAGTGCCGAAGCCCTGATTCAGCGCGCGGTTAATGGCGGCAGCCAGCTGGTGGTGTTGCCTGAAAATTTTGCCTACCTCGGGCGCAAAGATCTCGCGGACGTGGGGTTGGCTGAACAGACGGCCTCTGGTCCTGTGCGTCGCTTTCTCGCCAATCAGGCGCAGCGTCATGCTATTTGGCTGGTGGGTGGAACCATTCCTGTCGCTGCTACAGTGAAAAGTGGGGCGGGCAGCGCAGCGCAATCCGACATGCCTAAGTCCACTAACTCTCAGTTAAATAAACCATTTGCCTGCTCGCTACTGGTTAATCCGCGCGGTGAAGAGGTTGCCCGTTACGACAAGATTCACCTGTTTGATGCGGATGTTAGTGCTGAATTCCAACAGCAGAAACAGTATCGCGAATCCGACGACTATCGTGCCGGTGGCGATATTGTGGTCGCCGACACGGACCTCTGCCGGCTGGGTATGACGGTCTGCTATGACCTGCGTTTTGCCGAGCTTTACCGCCAGCTGGCCGACAATAATGCACAGGTTATCAGCGCCCCTGCGGCGTTTACCGCCGCCACGGGCCGCGATCACTGGGAACTTCTTTTGCGTGCTCGCGCGGTGGAAAATCAGGTTTTTATGATCGGAGCAAATATGGTTGATCGCGACCATCCGCGCCGCGGCCTCTGGGGTGGCAGTGCGATTGTCGACCCCTGGGGAACAGTGTTGGCTCAGGTGGATGATCAGATCGGAGTGGCAATTGCCGAGATTGATCTGGGCAAGCTGGCCGATGTGCGACATAAAATGCCGATCCGGCAGCACCGCAAGTTATAGCCGGTTATCGCTATCTATCCGTTTTACTCAGTTAATTCGCGCAGATAGGCAAACAGTTTACGGCTG
Organism: Porticoccaceae bacterium; assembly: GCA_023255165.1. Taxonomy (GTDB): domain Bacteria; phylum Pseudomonadota; class Gammaproteobacteria; order Pseudomonadales; family Porticoccaceae; genus HTCC2207. Next base: position 11,527 of record JALRJD010000240.1, read on the forward strand.
GCTGCCGGCGCTTTTTTCTGCTCGATTTCTCGTGCGGCCTGGCGCTGCAAATTGCGCAGCTGCTGGCGGTCGGCGTCGGAATACTGTTCGATCAAGGCTTCAATGGCCGGACTACCCTGACTGATTATTTTGTCGCGCCACTCTTCCAGCTGCTTGAAATGCTGGCGATAAGTCTGCGACTGGTGGTCCATCTTATCCAGCGTCTGCTGAATAAAACTGGTATCAATGGTGCGCATCAGCTTGCCAATATATTGCAGCTGGCGGCGCTTACCTTCGCGGTTTTTTAGCCGGCGGGCATCGCGAATGGCGTCTTGCAGATTTTCCGGAAGATCAAATTTGGCCAGCTTACCCTCGGGCATCTCGACCAGTTGGCGGCCCATATCCTGCAGTGCCTGACTCTCGCGTTTAAGCTGGGATTTACTGATCAGCTCGCTGTCATCGGGGATATCGACTTCGTTCTGGCCGCGGTCCGAGTTGTCGTCAGATTTGTAGTCAGAGTCGATCATCAGTTGTAAAACACCGTGGCGAGGCCGAGAAAGGAGACAAACCCGACGATATCAGTGACGGTTGTCAGGATCACCGAGCCGGCCAGTGCCGGGTCGATTTTCATCGAGCGCAGCATAACCGGCAGCAATGTGCCCGCCAGTGCCGCCGCCATCAGGTTGATGGACATGGCAATGGCGATAACCAGAGCGATGGTCCAGTCATTGAACCAGAGCGAGACAACCGCGCCCATCACCACCGCCCAG
>JALRJD010000250.1 GCA_023255165.1 Porticoccaceae bacterium
AACTGCTGCCGTAAACCAGGCCACTGCCCGACCAGTCAAAACTGAACGAGGCAATCGCGTCGGAGACCGCTCCGGTTTGCCAAACTCCGCTGGAACCATCGGCGCTGGCTTCGATAAGGTCAGGTTGAAATAAAAACCACCGCGCAGCATCAATCAGTGCTGACTCGGCTGACTGAAAGGCACGGGATTGCTCCCACTCATTGGACGCCATTCGCTCTTCCATCGCTGTGCCGCGCATGGAAGAAATGCCAAGCATTGACAGCACCAACAGATAGATCATTACCGACACAAGTACCGCGCCAACTTGGTGGCTGTGGCAACTTTGGGATATGAAAAACCGATGATCACTCATCTATAACCTCTCACTGAATTCTGTTGCGCAATGCGGCATAACTCCAGAATGCCTTGCGCACTCGGGTGTCATTCCCGGCGTTGGCCTCCGCGCCGTTAAAGGTAAACGACCTCGCCTCACTGGAGACTCCGGTGGCTGATCGCAGTAACAAGCCGACGCGCACGCCGATAACCGCCTCCCAGTCACTGACTCCATCCGCTGTTACATAGATGTCGGGCTGCTGGTCGCCATCTGTATCCTCCGCAAGCAAGAGCTGCATATTTTCAATATCCGATGTCAACAATGTGGCAGCGCCACTATTCAAGGAGTATTGGTAAAGACCTGGCTCGCCACCTGAATCTGTTGCGACAAAATAGGTATGGGTGTCAAACGAGAGAATCTGCGCGTCGCTTTGGTAGGTCTTGGAGAGCCGGTTGCTGGTATTGGTGCTATTCGCATGGGCAATGGTGACCGGGGAGCCACTGGACACTGATGTCGCGCGAAACAGATCGGCGCTGGAACAATCTGAAATCAGTACCAAATCGTTGGCCACCAGGCCATCCGGATTGGAGGAAATCTGTATATTGGCGTTGTCAGCAGTCATATTGCCGACCAGCGATACTCCGCTACCATGAGTAGACTGCATTGTGATTACATCTGTGTCTGTAACCGCTGTCAGTGAGGTTGGATTGCTCCAGCCGCCGCCAGCCTCGTAGACGGTCAGGCCATCAGTCAGGGTTAGAAATGTCGGCGGAGAATTGGCGATAACGTTGGGGACGATGTCTTTAAGGCTGCGACAGCCTATGTAACCGGACATGCGAATGTCGTGGAGCAGGGCATCCGTGGCATGGCGACCACTCTCCTGCAGGCGGGCCATCTGTTCATTGACGGTAAACAGTTTTTTGCTACTGGCATAGATGTATGCCATGCCTGCCAACAAAATAAACTGTATGGCCAGTGCGACCAGCAGCTCAACCAGGCTCAGACCAGCCTGTCGCGATGCCGAAAATTTCCCGCCACGCGACATTACTGTAGCCTCACTGCAAGGTCGAACTGCTGTGTGTTGGATCCAGCCAGTCCGTGGCTATCATCCCACTGCACGGTTAAATTACAGATTCCTGTTGCCGAGACACAGGCAATTGATCCCGTCCCTGAGGGCAGCGTGGCCGCCAAATCATTGCGCCATTGGGTTAGGTCGGCCACTTCGGCGCCGCCACTGGTGGGCGGTTGCCCGGCCAAAGTCAGATTGTAGTTTCCGTTGAGTGCCGCATCGGGGTTTACTCTCAGCTGATCGACCATAGCGTTTGCCACCACTGCGGCCTGGCTGCGCAAGTAGGCGCTATGAGTATTGGAGACCGCGTCAAGTTGCATTTTCATCACACTAAACAGGCCGATTACCGATATCAGAATTGCCACCAGCACCTCAATCATGCTGACGCCCAACTGATGTTGCATGGAATACATTTTTGCTTTCATTAGCTGCAATCTCCATGACTTATGCTTGAACGCCCGCTGGGCTCAAGGGAGATAATTCGCGCATCAAGCGCATCGCAGTTGCCGGGTGTCAGAGTGAAGATAAACGACGCATTACTCGGAGACAGGGTTCCCCGTGCATTGAACGCTACATAACTGTCGCTGGGAGAATTGGATGTGGTAATGGCCAGAGACATATCTCCGGTAAGGCCATCCCATGCCATCAAAATATCGCTGCTGTCGAGGTAATCAGAATCGTTGTTAGTGTCGGCGAGCAACTTCCAGCCGCTGTTCCAGTTGCTGCCATTATTTGACGCTATGCGGACTTCGGTGCCGCGCTTGGTGGCCTCACTGCGGGCCATATTAAAGCCGTATAGCAGATCGTTAGCCTGGGCGGTAATGCGGTTGTTGTCGATAAAGGTAACGTAGGAAGGTAGGCCAATGGCCAGCAAGATGGCTGCAATCGAAACGGTGACAAGAAGTTCCAGAAGGGTGAACCCGCCAGCTTTCCGAATTCGACCATCTCTGAGAGCTTTGGATATCGGGAAATCAAATAACGCCTCTGGAAAGGCTATTACTCGCGGGTAAATGAGTGTTTTACTATGAAGAAGCGTCTTGCGGCGAAACTGAGAGTCCATATGCTTAACCTTACATCCAATGTATGTTTACAGCTGACTCCCCCTTAGTTGATACCAATTTACTCACTGCTGATTATTTATCGGCTAGATTACGCCGCTTTACTGAAAAAAGTCGCGCGATAGTACCAACTGGACATAAGTATAGGCGTGATATTTATCACATTCTAAATTTTTCCCGAACTTCCTTGAGCGGGAAAGACGGCTCTGGTCTAGCGATTAGCTCTAGTTATCGACATTACTCTAGAGCGTCCTGGTTTAGAGGTTTTACGCCAGCAGTCGACCCAAAACAGCCTGATAGATATCGGTTAAATCGTTCAGCCCATCGATACTGGTATTTTCATCAACCTTGTGGATGCTGGCGTTGACTGGCCCCAGTTCGACAACCTGGACGCCCAGCGGCGCGATAAAGCGACCGTCTGAGGTGCCGCCGGCGGTGGAGAGTTCGGTTTCAAGGCCAGTGACATCGGCAATGCTTGCCACCGTGGCGCTGACCAATTCACCCGACGAAGTTAAAAACGGATGGCCGCTGAGGTTCCAGTCCGTGGAGTAGTCCAGCTGGTGCTGGTCGAGTATCTGTTCGGTGCGCTGAATAATCTGCTGTTCGGTCAGTTCGGTTGAGAAGCGAAAATTAAAGACCACCTGCAATTCCCCCGGAATTACATTGGTGGCCCCTGTGCCGGCCTGAATATTGGAAATCTGGAAGCTGGTCGCGGGGAAAAACTGATTGCCGTTATCCCACACTTCAGCGGCCAGTGCCGCCAGCGCCGGAGCCGCGCGATGCACCGGGTTATCGGCCAGGTGAGGGTAGGCAACATGGCCCTGCAGACCTTTGACACTAAGAGTGCATCCCAGTGAGCCGCGACGGCCGTTTTTAACCGTGTCGCCACAGCGCGTGGTACTCGATGGCTCGCCGATCAGGCACCATTCCGGCAGCTGGTTTTGTTGTTGCAGCCACTCCACCACTTTTATGGTCCCATTGACGGCTATACCTTCTTCATCGCTGGTAATCAAAAAGGCGATACGGCCACTGTGGTTTGGGTGTTCGGCAACAAAACGTTCTACTGCCACCACCATCGCCGCCAGCGAGCCTTTCATATCTGCCGCTCCGCGACCAAAAATATGACCGTCGGAAATGATGGCGTCAAATGGCGGTTGCTGCCAGTTCTGTTCTGGTCCGGTTGGCACAACATCGGTGTGTCCGGCAAAGCAGAGCGTCGGACCAGACTCGCCACGCACCGCCCAGAAGTTATCGACGTCGCCAAAGCGCAGGCGCTCAATATGAAAACCAATTGCCGCCAGGCGCTCGATCATAATTTCCTGACAGCCGCAGTCTTCCGGCGTTACTGAACGGCGGCGAATCAACTCGCGGGTCAACTCAACGGTTGCGGAGTGCTGGATGGATGATGGCGGCACTGTTGATGGTGTAATTGAGGATGACATATCGGGGGCCTTTTCAAGAGCCCACCATTGTAATGATCAAAGCCGCTCTCGGCTATATAAGCGGCTATGGATTCAGGTTAATATCCGCGCTTTATAGTCGCAGCGATTGGGTGTTTCGAAGCGGCAAAGACAACACAAAAAGGGGCGGCTTTGAAAGCACCAGGCAGCGACAGAAATTTTGATGACCTCAGCGAGAAGTTTGCGCGCAAGGTCTACGGTGGCCTGAAAGGTGACATTCGGCTGGCGGTGATCTGGCGCGACCTGCTGGCGGTGCAGCCAGAACTGGAATCGCCGTCGCAGACGCCATTACGCATTCTGGATGTAGGTGGCGGTTTGGGTCAGCTGAGTATCAGGTTGGCCAAAGCGGGGCATCAGGTTGTCTACAACGATCTCTCCGGGCAGATGCTCAGTGCCGCTCAGCAGGCTGCCGAGCAGGCCGGGGTAAAAGAGAGGATTATCTGGCTGCAGGGGCCTTATCAGCAGCTTGGGTCTATTCTTTCGAGTCAAAAACGGCCGGGCCAAAAACCGCCAGAACAGTTTGATCTGGTGCTCTGCCATGCTCTGATGGAATGGCTGGCCGAGCCACCGGCGCTGATTAATGCCCTCCGCGCCTGGCTGGCGCCCAACGGGCTGCTGTCACTGACCTTTTATAATCAGA
>JALRJD010000344.1 GCA_023255165.1 Porticoccaceae bacterium
GCCAATCTTTTTAGCCATTTCACGCAACGCTGCGGGATCATCGGTCAGAGGGCCATCAGAGCCGGGAACTGTGGGGACGCCGGCCGCTTTCATCGCCTTAATCGCTGCAACTTTGTCGCCCATAATGCGAATAACATCGGCGGTTGGACCGATAAAGACAAAGCCGCTATTTTCCACCTGCTCGGCAAAGTCAGCATTTTCCGCGAGGAAGCCATAGCCCGGATGCACCGCTGTGGCGCCGGTAACTTCCATGGCGCTGATAATGGCAGGGATATTCAAATAGCTCTGTTGCGACGGGTTGGGGCCAATGCAGATAGACTGATCGGCGAGTTTGACGTGTTTCAGGTCGGCGTCCACTTTCGAGTGAACCGCAACAGTCTTGATGTTTAGTTCCTTGCACGCGCGCAAAATGCGCAAGGCAATCTCGCCGCGATTTGCGATCAGCACTTTTTCGAGCATGATTTTATTCCTGGCTTAATTAAACAATGGTGAACAGTGGCTGATCGTATTCGATTGGCTCGCCGTCCTCGACCAGGATGGCGCCAATGGTGCCGGCTTTGTCCGCTTCGATCTGGTTCATCATTTTCATGGCTTCGATAATACACAGCACATCACCAACCTTGACCGCAGAGCCGACGCCAACAAAGGCGCCAGCGCCGGGCGCGGGTGACGCGTAAAAGGTACCCACCATCGGAGAGCGCACAATATGACCGGCCGGTTCATCGCTGGCTGGCGCGGGCTCTGCGGCAACTGCAGCTGGCGCCGCCGCAGCTACCGGAACAGGTTGGGCAACCGGCGTCGGTGCTGGTGCGGCATAGGCCTGCGCCGGAGCGCCGCGGCTGATGCGCACAGATTCTTCACCTTCGGTAATTTCCAGCTCGTTGATATTTGACTCTTCGAGCAACTCAATCAGTTTTTTAACTTTGCGAATATCCATGTATTTCTCTCGGTCTGGGATTAATGGTCAAGCTTGCCGAGCACTGCTTGCAGTGCCAGCTGGTAACTTTTTGCGCCGAAGCCGCAAATAACACCCTCGGCGATATCGGAAAAATAAGAGTGGTGCCGAAATGCTTCGCGCGCATGCACATTGGACAGGTGCACTTCAATAAACGGTATTTCAACGCCGAGCAGGGCATCGCGCAGCGCGACGCTGGTGTGTGTGAAAGCACCCGGATTGATAATAATAAAAGCGACACCTTCGTTTTTGGCGTCGTGAATTCGCTGAATCAGCTCAAACTCGGCATTGCTCTGCAGTGCGGAAAGGCTGTGTCCGGCGGCAGCGGCCTCGGTGGTCAGCGAGTTATTAATTTGTTCAAGGGAGTCGCCGCCGTAAATTTCCGGCTCGCGGGTTCCGAGCAGGTTGAGATTTGGACCGTGGAGTACCAGCAGTGAAGCCATTGGAAGTCCCATTCAGAATGGTTGAGCGATGGCGAGAAGTCTGCCCGAAAATCCGAGTGCTGTCCAGAATAGTTTAAAAAAACGCTTTTTCGCCGACATTCACGGAAAATGACCGCTATATCGAACAGGATACTGGCTTTTGCGGATGGCTTTTTGTGCGGAACCACGACGTTGGGCGCTTTTAGGGTACTTTTCACAGCCAAAAATGGCTTAAAGTCATTAAAATCCTTTAACGTCTTTTAAAAGCATTGAAATTGAAGCTAAAAGTCACGAAATCAGTTTTTTGCCACAGTGAGGGCCTGTTCCAGCGCGCTAATCACCATGGATTCGGTCAGGATTTGCGGCAATACCTGTGCTTCACCTGGACCTTTGGGGTAGAGCAGATAGAGCGGCACACCGCTGCGATTAAAGCTGCGCAGTAGTTTAGTGATCTCGGGATCGCTGTTGGTCCAGTCACCCTTCAAATAGGTGACTTGATTGTCGCGCATCAACTGGTGAACGGCATCAGAGCTGAGGGCGACACGCTCATTGACCAGGCAGGTGATGCACCAATCCGCGGTAAGATTGATAAATACCGGGCGGTTATCGCTGCGCAGTTCCGCCAGTAATTCCGCCGAATAGGGTGCAAACTCTGGCTCGCTCTCGGCTTCCGACAGTGCTGCCAACGGCGTAGCCAGGCCTGCGGCTATCGTCAGAGCAGAGAGCAGTCTGGTTGCTGGCTTGTTATTCAGCTTCCAGATCCACAGTCCCATCACCAGCAGTATCAATCCGGCTATGACCGCGGCGGCCATATCAATTGAGGTTTGGCGCCCGACCACCCAGAGCAGCCAGACTGCCGACAGATAGATCGGGAAGGCGAGAAATTGCTTAAACCGGTCCATCCAGGGGCCGGGTTTTGGCAGCCGTTGCGTTAGCCCCGGAATCCAGGCCAGCAGAATAAAGGGCAGCGCCATGCCGAGCCCGAGAAAGGCGAATACCAGTAGCGCAGTCGCCGCCGACTGACTGATGGCAAAGCCCAGTGCCGGGGCCATAAAGGGTGCGGTGCAGGGGCTGGCAACGGTAGTAGCGAGCACGCCGGTCATAAAAGAGGAGTGCAGTCCCTCTTCGCGCTGAGTGCTCTGGCCCAGCGACATCAGGCTGCTGCCAATCTCCAGATAGCCGGACAAGCCAAGACCCATCACGAAAAACAGATAGACCAGAAACGTAACAAATAGCGGCGACTGCAGTTGAAAACCCCAGCCAATACTTTCCCCGGCCGCGCGCAATGACAGCATGGCGATAGCGATGGCGACAAAGCTGATCACCACGCCTGCGGTGTAGACCAGGCCGTGAATATGTCGGCTGCGATCGGTTTTATGGTTGCTGGTAAAGCTGAGAACCTTGATCGACAAAATCGGAAAGACGCAGGGCATCAGGTTGAGAATCATGCCGCCGAGCAGGGCAAACAGCAGAACAAGTGGCAGCGGCAGGTTAGTCGAGGTTGAGGCCGAAATAGTTTCCGATTGTCCCGCGCCAGACTGTTGTGCCGCAGGCAGGCTGCTGATCTCGACAATGCCGCTCTTCAGGTCAATTTCAAGCCACTGTTTATAAGGTGGATAACAGAGCCCGGCATCGGCACAGCCCTGTGATTCAATTTGCAGGCTTAGCTGACTCGCTGTGCTGTTAAATGGCAGCGCGACGCTGGTCTGTCGGTAATAGACCTCGAGCTCTTTTTCGAAGTAGTCATCCCACTTGACCAGCCCACTTTCAAACCGGGGTGCGTCGAGTACTGTATTGCGGTCGAGGGATTTGAATTTAAAGCGGTCGCGGTATAGGTAGTAGCCATCGCGAATGGTCCAGTTAAACAACAGCTGATCGGCCTCGACCACAACGGTGACCGAATAGGCCTGTTCAACCGGCACAAAATCTGCGTTGCCGACGATCGAGCTGAGGCTGTTATTGCCGGCGCCAGACAATAAATCATTGCCGAGACTGCTGCTCCAGGCAAAAGCCAGAGACACAATCAGCGCCAGTTTTGGCAGTACAGTTCGCAGATCTATTTTCATTATCTATCGGTAGCCTGATTTGATTGATGCTTTGATTAATAGCGACTTGACTAATGGTGACGGTATTCGAGCGTCGCTCTAGTATAATGCAGCGCAATTGGACAATGTACTAATACCAAGTAACTTCTAAACCGTATTACCGCTATATAAATCGTTTTACGTGTGTGGGCGCGAAACGGGTTCTACTTTGAATTTTCAATATGAGCTCCGCGCTGAACAATAATCTCCTGGCCTTCGGCAGCGTTGCCGGATGCTATAGTTTCAACAGGGAACTCTATGAACAGTCGATGGTTTTATCAGTTTGCACTTCCACTTTTGGCCGCCACTTCGGCAGTGACAGTTATTGCAGCGGAGCATTCAGGCAGCCTTATGGTTAGCGACGCCTATATCCGCACTATGCCGCCGGGACAGAAGAATACCGCGGCCTATCTAAAGCTGACCAACCACAGCGATCACCAATGCACCGTGACCGGAGGCAATTCGGCGCTGGCGGACAAGGTTGAAATTCATCAGCACCAACACAGTGATGGCATGATGAAGATGCGTCCGGTTCAAGCGCTGACCTTGCAGCCCGGCGAGACCATTATGTTCCAGCCCGGTGGTTACCATCTGATGTTGCTGGGTGTTGAATCCCAGCTGCAGGCTGGCGACAACCACCAGATCGAACTGTTGTCCGCGGACTGCGGAGCAACGCAACTGACGGCGGAAGTGCGCAGCCTGTTTAAGGCCTCCGCGCCGGTGATGAATACGCAGCACGACTCCGGTCACGAGCACATGATGCATAAATCCGCTGGTGACCATCAATGAGATTTTGGCGTCGCTTTAATCGCGCTGGGCGCAGCCCTTTCCTCGACTCGGCCGAATCTATAGCTGATGGCTATTCGGACAAACCGGGGTCGGGTTATTTGCGCTATTTTATCGGTGCTCTGTTTCTGCTTGGTCTGTTTGTGCTTGGGCTCGGTTGGTACTGGAGCGATGAGCCAGAGCTGTTTGACGTCCGCGCCGAAACCGAGCGCGCCCTGAATGGCAAGCCGCTGGTGGTCGGCGCAACCACCACTGCAACATTAATTCATACTATTGATGTGCTGTTGCACAAACCCGGCGGTTATTTAAGTAACGACGTAATGCCCCCAGGTGTCTGGCTGGACAATATTCCCAGTTGGGAATTTGGCGTGCTGGTTCAGGTTCGCGATCTCAGTAAAGCCAACCGCGAGGCGTTTAGCCGCTCCCAGTCGCAGTCAACCGAAGATCCGGATCTGGCAATCGCCGAACCGAGACTGCATATCGACCACCGCAGCTGGGCTGTGCCCTGGCCGGAGTCTGAATATGCCGATGGCCAGAAATATCTTACCCGCTATCTTGCAAGACTCGCCGACAGCGAATCTCCCGATGCACAGTTTTTTGCCAGGGCCGACAATCTGCGCTACTGGTTGAGTACCGTTGAAACCCGACTGGGCAGTCTGTCGCAGCGACTGTCCGCCAGTGTGGGTCAGCGCCGCATCAATACCGATCTTTCCGGAGACGCTGCGGGTCGCCAGTCGACACAGACAGCGACTGAGATCGAGGTTAAAACTGGCTGGATGCAGATCGATAATGTTTTTTATGAAGCCCGTGGCACCACCTGGGCGCTGCTACACTTTCTCAAGGCAATTGAAGTGGATTTTGCCGATGTGCTGGCGCGCAAGAACGCCGTTGCCAGTGTGCAGCAGATTATTCGCGAATTGGAAATGAGCCAGCAGCCGGTCAAAACCCCGATTATTGTTAATGGGGAAGGCTTCGGCCTTTTGGCCAACCATTCGCTGGTGATGGCCTCTTATATCAGTCGCGCCAACGCGGCGATTATTGATTTGCGGGAGCTGCTCTCACAGGGATAGTTTTGGATTCTATAATCAAATCGTTATAGAGAGCTTAAAAGGAAAAAGGCTAAAAAGGATAGATTAAAAGGATGAATGACATTTTCCACGTAAAAGGAATGAGTGGGGCAGGGTCTGAGTTAAGCCGGGCTCTGGTCGCGGCACGTCTGCAGGGCGGGGTGATGGTTGTCGACCGCAACTTCAGAGTGGTGATGATCGACCGCAAGGCGGCGGATTTCTGTCAGGTCTCGTCGGGACAATCTCAAGGCAAGCGTTTCTATGCGCTGTTTCCCGCTCTGCTCGGTAGCCTGTTCTCCGCCGAACTGCATCAAATTATCAGCTCCGCCAGCAACAGCAAGTTTGCCCGACCGACTGACAGTCGTTTGCTAAATCAATTTGCCGATGCCTTCTCCCGCGACAGCATGTTACTGGTTGGTATTTCCATGACCGCCTATGTCGACGGTGCCAATGTCTATGTGCTTATCCAGTTTAATTTTAAGGCCATGGCCAAGGCCGGGCTAAAATCAAATGCAAACCCAAAACCAAATTCAAAACCAGCCGCACAAACAGTTCCCGCGGCGGATCATTGCCCCTCTGACAACGATGCTGGTGACCGCGATACCTTTTATATCAACCCGGATTCCGCCTATCTGACCACGGATCGATACGGTTTTATTGCCAGGGCCAGTGAGAAAGCAGAGGAATTATTTGGCTACAGCAATCAGCTGCTGGTCGGCAGTTCGGTGCGCACTTTGTTTCCCGGGCTCGATGGACTGGAAGGCTTCGATGTGGTGGAAAACATTAGCCACCTTATCGCCCAGCACAATCAGGGTTATCTGCTGGCCGCCACAGCTGATGGCGACAGCCGCTATCTGGATATCAAGCTGTTTGACTCGGCCACCGATCAGGAGCAGCTGATTATTCTCTGCAATGACTGCACCCAGGTAAGTCAGCAGGCCGATGATCTGCTCAATCGGGGCCAGCTGTTTGATCTTACCTCGCGTCATATTGCCGATGGTGTGGTGCTGGTGGATGCCGAAGGGTTCGTGCTGGAGATCAACCCGATTGCCGAACAGTTGCTGGGTTTTACCCTCGACAAGTCCAAGCCAATACAGATACATGTTGCCATGCCGCTTGCTAATGAAGAGACCGGTGTGGCGGCGACCCCGGTGCACGATGCCCTGAACAAGGCGATGAATATTGAGTCCAACCAGTCGCTGTTGTTAAAGGTGCGTGGAGCAACCCCGTTGAGTGTCTCGGTGTCGGCCTTTCCGCTGCGCGACGCCATGGGGCGAGTGAATAAATGTCTGGTGGTATTCCGCCCTTTGAGCGAGGCGCGCCGGGTTTCCAGCCGTCTGAAATGGCAATCGATACATGACTCATTGACCGGCTTGCCAAACCGCGCATCGCTGTCGAAACGGATCCAAAAAGCGATTGAAATCGCCCGCCTTGAAGGGGCGATACACGCACTGCTCTACATCGACCTGTACAACTTCTCGGTGATCAACGACACCAGCGGCCACACTGCCGGTGATGAGCTGCTGAAAGAGTTTGCCCAGTTGCTGATCAGGCTGGCCGGGCCCAGCGATATCGCGGCGCGTATCGGCAATGACGAATTCGCACTGTTGTTGCATCGTGTCAATTACGACAAGGCGATGATGCTTGCCGAGCGAATTCTCTCTGAGCTAAAAGAACTGCGTGTTCCCTGGGAAGGCGAAATGTTGAAAATTGGCGCCAGCATCGGCGCCATCCTGATTGATGAGACCGCAGTATCAGATATTGATCTGATGATTTCCGCCGGCTCCTCCTGCGCCACCGCCCGCGACAAGGGCAGAAACAAAATTCATTTTCAGTCCTACAACGAAGAGGTGGCTCGACGTCGCAGCCTGGCTACCAGCATGCCGAAAATTGTCTCGGCGCTGGATGAAGATCGCTTTACCCTGTTTGCACAGCCGATTGTGCCGATCAATGGCATTACCTCGGCGGCTAAATGTTACGAGGTGTTGGTGCGCATGCGCGACAGTGACGGCAGTATTTTACCGCCCTCTGAATTTATTCCGGGCGCTGAGCATTTTTCCCTGATCGACGATCTCGATAAATGGGTTTTTAGCCATTCACTGAAATTTTTACAGGGCCTGCAAGCCAAAGGTTCGCCACTGCCGCTGCTGTCGGTCAATCTCTCCGGCAGCACAGTGGGCGACGAAAACGCGATTGACTATATTCTCAGCGGTTTTAGTGACAGCGGCATTTCGCCAAAGCATATCCAGTTTGAAATTACCGAGACGGCTGCGGTGAAACACCTGCACGAAGCCAAACGATTAATTTCGACACTGCGTTCGGTGGGGGTCTCTATTGCGCTGGATGATTTTGGCAGCGGCCTGTCATCATTTGCCTATTTGAAAGAGCTACCGATTGACTGCCTGAAAATTGATTCGAGCTTTATTCACACCATGGAAAACAGCGATGTGGATTATTCGGTAGTGAGCACTATCAACCACCTCGGCCATATTATGGGCATCACCACAGTGGCCGAGGGTGTTGAAAATGACAAACAGTTGCAGCTGCTCAAAAAGATTGGTGTCGATTACTTGCAGGGTTTTCTGTTCCAGCATCCACAGCCACTGAACCAGATTAGTCGTTAACAGTGGGTTCTTTAAAGCTGCTTTTGATTGTCTACTTTAAGCCTTCTTTGAGGCCACCGTATTCCGCACTGTGCAGACGCGGACCATATTGACTGACCACCGCGCTGGCCGCGCGATTAGCAAACACCGCCGAGGACAGGCACGAGTATCCATGGGTAATGCCGTAGAGATAGGCGCCCGCGAACATGTCCCCGGCGCCATTGGTATCGACCGCGGTCACCGGCTGAGCGGCGGCGCGCAG
>JALRJD010000364.1 GCA_023255165.1 Porticoccaceae bacterium
TGGCCAAGAAGCTCGGCGCGCGCAAGGTGATGACCCTGATCAGCAACCCGGTCTACGCCGATCTGGTGCAGGGCGGGGTGATCGATATCGCTATCTCTCCACAGCAGGCAACCACCAGTTCACTGCTCTCCCATGTGCGTCAGGGCGATATGGTTACTGTGCACTCACTTCGCCGTGGAGCCGCAGAAGCGCTGGAAATTATTGTTCATGGCGACGAAAAAAGCTCCAAGGTTGTGGGCCGCGCCATCGAGGATATCAAGTCACCACCCGGGGCTACATTGGCCGCTCTGGTGCGCAATGGCGAGGTGCTGATTGCCCACCACGATACGGTCATCCAGAGCGGCGACCATGTGATTGTCTTTGTGGTCGACAAAGCCAACACCAAGGCGATCGAAAAATTGTTTGCTGTGGGTTTCAACTTCTTTTAGGGCATAGCTGCTAATGCATCTCAATGTTATAGCCAGAGTACTCGGGCTGCTGCTGATGATTTTCAGCCTGACCATGTTGCCACCGATTCTGGTGGCGTTTTTCTATGGTGAAACGACTACCGATACCTTCTTTCTCGCGTTTGCCATTACTGTCTCCGTAGGCCTTATTTTTTGGCTGCCATCGAAGCAGGTTGCCGCCGAGATGCGCACCCGCGATGGATTTTTGATTACGGTGTTCTTCTGGCTGGTGCTGACCACCTTTGGTGCGCTGCCGCTGATGCTTGCCGAAGCGCCCCATCTAAGCTTTATCAATGCGCTGTTTGAGTCGGTCTCCGGCTTGACCACCACTGGTGCCACGGTGATCTCGGGGCTTGATGATCTGCCAAAATCGATTCTCTACTACCGCCAGCAGCTGCAGTGGCTGGGTGGTATCGGTATTGTGGTGATCGCGGTTGCCATCCTGCCGATGCTCGGTGTCGGCGGTATGCAGCTGTATCGCGCCGAGACACCAGGGCCGGTTAAAGATGCCAAACTCACACCGCGAATTGCCGATACCGCGAAGGCGTTATTTCTTATTTATCTGGCGTTGACTGTCGCCTGTGCGCTGGCATTTTGGGCTGCGGGCATGTCGCTGTTCGACGCCATTTGCCACAGTTTTTCGACGGTCTCCACCGGCGGTTTTTCGACTTATGATGCCAGTATCGGTTACTTCGACAGCCCGCTAATCGAGGCTATTTGTATTTACTTTATGGTGATCTCAGGGCTCAATTTCGCTCTGCATTATCATGCCTGGTACCGCCATAGTCTCGGCCATTACTGGCGCGATCCCGAAGCGCGCATGTATCTGTCTATTTTGGGCTGCAGCGCATTGGTAATCTGCTCTTATCTGTACTTCACCAATACGTATAGCGGCAGCGAAAGCGTCCGTCAGGGCCTGTTTAATGTGGTTTCAATTACCACGTCCGCTGGCTTTACCACGACCAATTTTACCAACTGGCCAACCTTTTTGCCCTTTCTGCTGCTGGTTCTGTCGTTTTTTGGCGCCTGTGCCAGTTCAACCGGTGGTGGTATCAAGGTTGGCCGTATGCTGATCCTGACCAAGCAGGTGATGCGTGAGCTCTACCGGCTGGTCCACCCCAATGCGATGCTGCCGATAAAGTTAAATAATCGCAGAATTCCCAGCCGTATTGCCGACGCCATCTGGGCCTTTTTTGGCGCCTACCTGGCGATCTTCTATCTGATGGTTTTACTCTTGTTGGCGTCTGGTCTGGACTATGTCACCGCCTGGTCGGCAACCGCTGCCACACTAAATAATCTCGGTCCTGGTCTCGGTGCCGTCGCCAGCAACTATGCTGATATTGGCAGTTTTGCCAAATGGGTGCTGTGTTGGGGAATGCTGCTTGGACGTCTGGAAATTTTTACTCTGCTGGTGCTGTTTACACCGACCTTCTGGAAGAACTAAACGCAATCAGAGATGGTCCGCATAAAGTGCGGCAAGCCTGCTATCACTAATGCGCCCGTGATTCTGTGTCGCCGCGGGGTCAATCAAAACATGTCGTTTCATTCCCTGTCTGCCCAACAGCATGCGGTAACCCATACTATCGCGGTTGGTTAGCGTCAGCTCTATTTCCCAATTGTGCGCACCGAGACACATGGTGGTCTTGATCACATAGCGCTGCTCGGCAACACCGCTGGTGCTTTTGACCATACGACGGTCGGCTATCGTCGCCTCGCAGCGAAAGGCAACCGCCCGGCTGCGCTGTAACGGGTGTACCTCAAAAGAGACCCACTCGACGCCGTCGCGAACAAATGGCTCAATGTTAAAGGCGTGCAACGCCGAGGTTTTGGCGCCCGAGTCAACCCGCGCCTTGATCGCGGGAATATTTAACTCTGGCAGCTGACACCATTCGGCACGGCCAATAATGATTTTTTCGACTGGCAGTTTCGGTACCAATTACTTGCCCCGGGCGTTGTAATAGGCCTCTTCCGAGATGCCGTGATAGGCTTTGGACTGCTCCGCAAAGGCGCGCATGGAATCGGCAATACGCTGAGTCAATGGATCCTTGGCCGCCAACTCATCAATCACTTCCCCAGAAAGACGTTTAAATTCCGCCAACACATCGTCTGGCAGCCGCTTTACCTGAACACCGTGCTTGTTGACCAGCTCGACCAGTGCGGCATTGTTTCTCGCCGTATATTCGTCGAGCATATCCTGGTTGACCGCGCGGGCGGCGGTTTCAACAATCGCCTGCAAATCCTGCGGCAGCGATTCCAGCGCCTGTTTGTTAACAATCAATTCCAGGGTTGGGCCGGGTTCATGCCAACCGGGATAGTAGTAGTACTTGGCCACCTGGTAGAAACCCAGTGCCAAATCGTTGTAGGGACCCACCCATTCGGTGGCATCAATAACGCCGGTCTGCATGGAGGTATAGAGTTCCCCGCCGGGCAGATTGACCGCAATGCCACCGGCGCGGGTAAACACCTCACCGCCCAACCCGGGAATGCGCATTTTTAGCCCTTTGATATCCTCGATGGAGTTGATCTCGCGGTTAAACCAACCGGCCATCTGCACGCCGGTATTGCCTGCCGCAAAGGGAACCAGGTTGAAGGGTGCATAGAGTTCCCGCCACAGTTCAAGACCACCGCCGTAGTGGAGCCAGGCATTCATTTCCTGTGCATTGAGCCCGAAAGGAACTGTGCCGAAAAATGGACTGGCGGGAAGCTTTCCCTTCCAATAATAGGAACCGCTGTGGCCCATTTCGGCGGTTCCCTGAGAGACCGCATCGAACACTTCAAAGGCCGGCACCAGCTGACCGGCGCCGTAGACTTTGATCTTCAGGCGACCGTTACTCATGCGCTCAACCATCTGCACAAAGTGTTCCGGGGCCAGACCGAGACCAGGAAAATTTTTCGGCCAGGAGGTAACCAGTTTCCACTTGTAGGTTTGCTGTGGCTGGACGCCGTCACTTGACGCGGTGCTTGAAGCGCCGTTATCGCCGCCACATGCAATTAGTAATAAGCACAACAGTGCCGCACAGGTTTTACCCATCGTTATCTCCTTGTGGTTGTAGTCACCTTCGAAAAGACCGCTGGTTGTTTAGAGCGCCAGCAAATTGGCCGAGGCCAAAATCAATATCTTGGTTCCCGCATCGGCAAAGTTCACATGCACTCTGGCGCGCGGACCATTGCCTTCAAAATTTAAAATCACCCCGTCGCCGTAGACCTGATGATTGACCCCCTGACCCAGGGAAAATCCGGTTTCGCTGCCGGAGTCACTGGCCAGGCTGCCATTCAGAGAACCGCTGGCATAGCTGGTGGGCCGGCTGATAGTGCTCTGCAAGCGCACTTCTTCGATCACCTCCTTGGGAATGTCGCGGACAAATCGCGACACCGAGTTAAACGATTCGCTGCCATAAATCGAACGACTTTCAGCAAAGGTGAGATAGAGTTTTTGCATGGCTCTGGTAATGCCCACATAGGCCAGCCGCCGCTCTTCCTCCAGCCGCCCCGGCTCATCCAGAGACATCTTGTGGGGAAATAAATTTTCCTCCATGCCGGCAATAAACACCAGCGGAAACTCCAACCCTTTGGCGCTGTGCAAAGTCATCAATTGCACGGCGTCTTCGTCCTGGTCGGCCTGACGATCGCCAGCGTCCAGTGCCACCTGATCGAGGAATTGGGGCAGCGCCGGCTGATCGCGCTCTTCCGGCTCAAAGTTGCGACAGGCGCCAACCAGTTCCTCAAGGTTTTCCACCCGCGCCTGACCGCGCTCACCTTTTTCACGCTTATGCATCTCGATCAGGCCGGAGCGCTGAATGGCATTCTCCGCCTGTTCATAGAGTTGCAGTTCGTCCGACTGGCCGGACATTTCATTAACCAACTGCAAAAACAGTGCCACAGCATTAGTTGCCCGGGCCGGCAGGCGCTTTTCGGTAACGAC
>JALRJD010000114.1 GCA_023255165.1 Porticoccaceae bacterium
ATTAGCAAACACCGCCGAGGACAGGCACGAGTATCCATGGGTAATGCCGTAGAGATAGGCGCCCGCGAACATATCCCCGGCGCCATTGGTATCGACCGCGGTCACCGGCTGAGCGGCGGCGCGCAGATAGTCACTGCCATCAAATACCACTGCACCTTTGCTGCCCAAGGTCACGGCAAACTGAGCGGCACTGTTTTGCAGATGTTCCAGAGCTTGATCGAGGTTGTCGGTCTGGCACCAGCTCATCGCTTCCTGCTCATTGCAAAAAAGCAGATCAATGCCATTGCCAACAATGGATTTCAGCCCGTCGCGGAAATGCTCAACAATTCCTGGGTCGGATAAGCTAAGCGCAATTTTGGTACCGGCTTCCCGGGCCAGGGCACAGGCTTGCTGAACCGCTTGCAGTGAGCTTTCGCCAGTGACCAGATAACCTTCAATATAAAGATATTCTGACTCTTTGATCGCCTCTGCATGGATGTCGGCAGTCGAAAGATCGGCGCTAATACCGAGAAAAGTATTCATGGTGCGGTCGGCATCGTCAGTGATCATCACCAGACACTTTCCGGTAATTCCCTGAGTCATCTGCGCATGGGCATTGTGATCGACGCCGTTGTCGAGCAGATCCTGCATATAAAACTGGCCATTGTCATCATCGGCGACCTTGCAGGATAAAAAACTTTTGCCGCCAAACTGGCTCAGCGAAATAACCGTGTTTGCCGCAGAGCCGCCACAGGCGCGCTTTGACATAACCAGATGATCGCTGAGGTTGGTTTGCAGAAAATGCTGACGTTCCTCATCGACCAGAGTCATCAGACCCTTTTCAATATTGAGTTGTTGCAGGTCTTTTTCGCTGACTTCAATCTCGGTGTCGACCAGAGCGTTGCCCAGGGCGCAGACATGATATTTTTTCATTGGGCTCAACTTTTTGGATAGTGAGTGACAATACCCTGCTGGGTTGCCAAAAACAGTATGTCGGCAGGCTTGAGCGCAAACAGACCGTTGGTGACAACACCGGTGATCTGATTAATTTTTTCTTCCAGCGCTCTGGCCGAGGCGATCGGGTAGAGATGATGCACATCGAGAATCTGATTGCCGTTGTCGGTAATAACACTTTCACGCCATACCGGGTCGCCGCCCAACTTGACCAATTCCCGCGCCACATAACTGCGCGCCATGGGAATCACTTCGATTGGCAGCGGGAACTGACCGAGATAGTCGACCCACTTGCTTTCGTCGGCGATGCAGACAAACTCATTGGCCACCGCGGTGACAATTTTTTCTCTGGTCAGCGCGGCGCCGCCACCTTTGATAAGTTCAAGATGGGGGTTTGCCTCGTCGGCGCCATCGATATAAATAGCGATCTCCGGTGCGGCATTGAGTTCGATTACGTCAATGCCATGACCGCGCAGTCGCTCGGCGCTGGCTTCAGAGCTGGCCACTGCGGATTGAAAAAGCTGCTTGTGTTCGGCGAGCAGATCGATAAAACAGTTGGCGGTTGAACCTGTGCCAATGCCGACAATGCTATCCGGGTTTATTTTGTTTAATGTGTATTCGACGGCCGCGGCGGCCACCGCGCGTTTTAGTTGATCCTGATCCACCCCTAACCTCGGCTGTTATCGACTTTTTGAAGAGCATGATTATACGGAGATCAGCGCAATAAAACAGATTGATTGCTTTCAGGCTGGCGTAAACCGGCCGATCAACTTATGATTCTTGAAACTAAATCGATGGAAGCCCCATGTCGCAAAAGTACATCAAAAAAATTCTCGATGCGCGCATCTATGACCTGGTAATTGAAACGCCGATTGATCCGGCGCCGCTGCTTTCCGGGCGGCTGAATAATCAGGTGTTGTTAAAGCGCGAAGATTTGCAGCCGGTGTTTTCATTTAAGTTGCGCGGTGCCTACAACAAACTTCGTCAGCTTTCAGAGGCACAGCGAGCCACTGGCGTTATCGCCGCCTCGGCGGGAAATCACGCTCAGGGTTTGGCGCTGGCGGCAAAGCAGATGGGCGTTAAAGCGACTATCGTGATGCCGAAAACCACTCCGCATATCAAGGTCGATGCGGTGCGCGCCCGTGGCGCCAAAGTGGTGTTGGCCGGTGACAGTTATGACGCCGCATCCGCCCATGCTCAAAAGCTGGTAGCGGAAAAAGGTCTGGTTTATATCCACCCCTTTGATGACCCGGACGTGATTGCCGGGCAGGGCACCATCGGCATGGAGATACTCCGCCAATTGCCCGGTGATCTGGATGTGATCTTTATCGCGGTGGGCGGTGGTGGGCTCTGTGCCGGTGTCGCCGCCTATGTTAAATATGTGCGCCCGGACGTAAAAATTGTTGCCGTTGAAGCGGATGACAGCGCCTGTCTGGATGCTGCTATGAAAGCCGGTCGACGAGTGCGACTAAAAGAAGTGGGCATCTTTGCCGATGGCACGGCGGTTGCGCAAATAGGCAAAGAGACATTCCGCCTGCTCAAGGATCTGGTCGATGACGTGATCACTGTTAGCACCGACGAAATCTGCGCGGCGATTAAAGATGTTTACAACGATACCCGCGCGATCTGCGAGCCTTCGGGTGCCATGGGCGTTGCCGGCTTAAAGAAATACGTCGAGCAAAAAGGGGTTGAGGGTCAGACCTTGCTGTCGATTCAATGTGGCGCCAATGTCGACTTTGACCGGCTGCGTTATATTTCCGAGCGCACCGAAATTGGTGAAAAACGCGAGGCGGTATTGGCGGTCACCATCGATGAAAAACCGGGCAGCTTTAAATCATTTTGCAAGGCCATGCACCGGCGCAATATTTCGGAATTTAACTATCGTTTTAATGATGCCAGTCAGGCGCATATTTTTGTCGGCGCTCAGGTCAGCGGTGATGAAGATCGCCATCAGCTGGTTGCCGAGCTGCGTGAGCAGGGCTACAGCGTTGTCGATATGACTGAGAATGAATTGGCGAAATTGCATATTCGTCATATGGTCGGCGGACGCTCGCCACAAGTGGGTGAAGAGCAGGTATTCCGTTTTGAATTTCCGGAGCGCCCGGGCGCATTGCTCAATTTCCTGACTCAACTCGGCGGTGGATTTAATATTTCGATGTTCCACTACCGCAACCATGGCTCGGCTTTTGGTCGTGTGTTGGTCGGAATTCAGGCGTCGAAAAAAGATCTCAAACAGCTGGCGGGGTTTCTCGATAATCTCGGGTATCAGTATGCTAATGAGACGGAAAATCAGGCTTACCAGTTTTTCCTTGGTTCTTGATACTGACAAACAGCCACCATTAAGTAGTACCCCGAATAGTTACCCGGGGTACTCTTTGGGACAGGGAGTAAGTTTTGCTGCGGTTACAGCAGATCGCCAATCTGACGAATCTGGATCGCCTCAATACCGTCACCAGCCAGCGTATCTGAAATGACCACCACTCGATCTTCCGGCGAAAACTCGTCGCGCTTGATCATAATCGCAGCCGCCGCGGCCAGGGTTTCATCAGAATCTTTACCAAAATCAATTTGATAGCTGAGTACATCGCGGTTTAACACCAGTTGGCGACGGGTGGCGCCATTGTCGGTAAAGGCGCAGATAATCGATTCCTGGGGGTGGCAATTGGTTACCCGGTTGGCCATGCGGCCACGCTTGGTGGGCACAATAATCGCCTTGGCGGAAATCGATTCCGCGAGATCAACCGCCGCTTTGGCAATATGCTGTTTGTCACCTCTAATAACCAGATTGTCGGTAAATCTGAGCCCGCGACTGCTCTCGGTGGAGCGTGCGATGCGGTCGAGAATCTCCACACACTTGACCGGATATTTGCCCACCGTGGTCTCCCCGGAGAGCATAATCGCATCCGCTTCCTCGTAGACCGCATTGGCCACATCGGTCACCTCCGCGCGGGTCGGATTGGGATTTTCGATCATCGATTCCAGCATATGGGTGGCGACAATCACACGCTTACCCATTTCCGCACAGGTGCGAATAATGCGGCGCTGAATACGTGGCAGCACTTCAAGGGGAACCTCGACGCCAAGATCACCTCGCGCCACCATCACGCCGTCGGCGGCATCGATAATCTCAACCATATTGGTAATCGCCTCCTGGTCTTCCAGTTTGGCGATGACTTTAATAGTGTCCGCTTTGTCGCCGAGTAGTTCATGCAGTTCGCGAATATCGTCCGCCTGGCGCACAAAAGAGAGGGCGATAAAGTCAACATCCTGAGACATACCAAATTCAATGTCGCGACGATCTTTATCGGTAATCGCCGGCAGGTTGACGCGAATGCCAGGCAGATTGACATGACGTTTGCTTTTTAACAGGCCGCCGTCGATCACCTTACACTGCATGTTACGCTCTTCTTTGCTCAGCACTTCTAGATTAATCAGGCCATTGTCAACGGTGATAATGTCGCCGATATTGACATCGGTAATCAGGTCTTCGTAGTTGATATGAATTGAGGATGACTCAACATCTTCCGCGCCACGGGCAACAATTGAAACCGTATCGCCGGCATTGAGATGCAGGTCGTTGGCCATATCGCCGGTGCGAATTTCCGGCCCCTGGGTATCGAGCAGCACCGCGATCGGGTGGTTGAGCTTTTGGTTGAGCACCTTGATCGCGTCAATTACTTTGCGGTGTGACTCATGGCTGCCGTGAGACATATTCAGGCGTGCCACATTCATTCCAGCATTGGCCAGTGCTTCGAGCATCTCCAGCGAATCCGTTGCTGGCCCAATGGTGCAGATTATTTTTGTCTTGCGCATATGATCTCTTTGTCGGTTGCTATTTTGTCGAGGGGAATGTCCCAGCTCTGATAGTTAATGCTCTCCAGCTCCTGGCACTGATGGGCGAGACCAACCAGTGTCGGGCCGTGGGGTTGTTCGGGGCGCGAGGCCAGCGTGCGATCGTAAAATCCACCGCCCATACCAATGCGGTTGCCGTCGCGGTCAAAGCCGACCAGCGGCACCAGCACCAGATCGAGGCTCCACACCGGCACAATGTGCGCGGCAGCCAGATCGGGCTCGGGAATGCCAAAGCGGTTTTTGTGCAGCACATCTCCCTGATGATATTGAGCAAAGTGAAGACTGTTTTTGCTCAGCGGATCGATAACTGGCAGAAAGCAGGCTTTGTGTAATTTAAATGCGGCATGGATGATTGGGTGCGGATCTATTTCGCCATCATTGGCCAAATAGACACCTATGCGTTGGGCGTAGAGGAAAAAGTCCTGCTGACACAGCTGTTGCGCGAGGTTGTCGGCAGCATTGCGCTGTTGGGCGGGAGTCAGTGCACGTCGTTTATCTCGAATGCTATTTCGAATATCGCCAGGATTCATCGGCAGCTGCCGTCCAACATTAAATTAAGTGAATAAAATCCCAAGGTGCCGCTGTCAACGTGGCCTTGAACCGAAAAGTTCAAGGTGGCTGCCCTCGCAATACATCAGGCTTTCCGACGCACGGAAGTGCACAACAATATCGACGGAGAGTAACCGGGTAATAATTATCGGCTCAGGGACTTCTTGACTGGCGCACACCCCAGGAGCGCGCAGTATAGCAGAGCGATTTAAAAAAGACCCTGCAAAACCGGAGAAGTTGTTGGGGTAGACCGTTAGCCGTTAAGGTCGGACAGTGCGGAATTAAGCTTTGCATTCATGGTTTGCAACAGGTGAGAGGTTTCGGCATCAGCCTTGACCGCCTGCTCACTGCGGATTAAATCATGGGCCAGATTCAGGGCCGCCATTACGGCAATGCGCTCAAGGCCAATAATATGCGAGCCGCGACGGATCTCTTCCATCTTTTCATTGAGCAGCTGCGCTGACATAACCAGCGCCTCGCGTTCGTCGGGTTTGCAATTAACCTGATAGTCTTTGTCGAGAATACGGATAGTGAGGGAAATAGAAGACATGCTTACTCCGCGTTCAGATTTCTGAGTCGATTAATCATGGTCTCAATTTTTTGTCGCGCCATTTCGTTCTGTTCCAAAAGTTTTCCACGCTCACCGGCAAGGCTGGTTTCTCTGTCTCGCAGTGCCTGATTTTCGCGTTTAAGCTGCAGGCAGAGCTCGATCAGGCTGTCGAGTTTGTTTTCTAATTCTTCGTAACCACTCATAGCTGGAACACTTTTCCGGTTAGGCTTTAAAACAGACTTTTTAAGTTCAATGATCGGGCGCTGGAGCCGACCAACTATAGGCATTGGCACAGTTTTGGTCAATTCCCATACGAAGTCAATGTGGCGTGCAGTGAAATTATTAGAATGTTAGGATGCACGCTGATTACGCGAGGCCGTCGAATGACATTTGAACAACTGGAAGATCTCTTTTTTAACCTGCAGGTCAAGGCTGACCCATCCGGCTTTCACGGCTTTCTCTGTGGACGTCTATGTTGCGGAACCATCCCGCTGGACGAACTGATAGAAACCTCCACCGATTGGCTCGGCCTGAATGAAGAGCAGGGCGAAGCGGCTTCTCATCCGCTGCGCGATTTTTATGAAACCGCGCTGATCAATCTCGAAGATGTAGCCTTTTTGTTCCAGCCTATTTTACCGGATGATGAACTGCCTTTGCCTGAGCGCCTGGTCGCTGTTGGTCAGTGGTGCAGCAATTACATCTCCGGTCTTGGCGATGGTATGAGCGACGGCTTTACCGTGTCGGAAGATGCCAGAGAGGCGCTGGAAGATATTGCCGCCATCGCCCAAATTTCAATTGATTATGAAACCGATGATGACGGTGAGCGCGATTACACTGAACTGGTTGAATATATTCGTATTGCCGTGCAGCTGATCTTTTCCGAGCTGCATCCGGAAGCCAGTGACAACAGTGGCCCAACCATTCACTAGGCTTGTTAGTCTCGCGGGTCTCGGGCTTTTTAATCGCGCAACTCTCGACTCTTTTCGCTCTCAACCCTCGACCAAAATACTCAAGGGAAAACAATGATAACCGCCAAAGAGTATGCCGCGCGTTGCAACGAACTTATGTCGATGATGGTCGCCAACAGCATTGCCATTATCACCGCGGCCCCGGAGCGAATTCGCTCGCGGGATACCCACTACCCCTACAAACAGGCCACCAGCCTGAGCTATCTGTGCGGTTTCGCAGAACCGGAGTCGGTGCTGGTTTTAATTCCCGGTCGCGATCAGGGGCAGAGCCTGCTGTTTTGCCGCGAGAAAGACAAGCTGCGCGAAACCTGGAACGGCTATCGCCATGGCCCCGAGGGAGCGGTCGCCAACTTTGCTGTTGATGATGCCTTCCCGATTGGCGATATAGATGAAATTCTGCCCGGCATGCTGGAGGGCAAAGAACGAGTCTATTACGCCATTGGCAAAGATCCCGAGTTCGATCGCCACCTGATGAGCTGGGTCAACGAGATCCGCGGGCAAAAAAGCCGCGGCTCAGCGCCTCCGGGTGAGTTTGTCGATCTCGATCATCTGGTCAATGAAATGCGTCTGATCAAGACCGCCTCTGAACTCAAAGTGATGCGCAAGGCCGGCGAGATCTCCGCCCGTGCTCACTGCCGTGCTATGCAGATCAGTGTGCCAGGAATCTACGAATACCAGCTGCAGGCGGAAATAGAACATGAGTTTATGGCCTCTGGTGCCAGCGCACCGGCTTACACCAGCATTGTTGGTGGCGGTAGAAATGGCTGCATTCTGCACTACACAGAGAATCGGCAAAAAATCGCTGACGGTGATCTGGTGTTGATTGATGCCGGCTGTGAATATGAAAACTACGCTGCGGATATCACTCGCACCTTTCCGGTCAACGGCAAATTCAGCGCCGAGCAGGCAGCAATTTACGATATTGTGCTGCAGGCCCAGGCTGAAGCCATCGCTAAAATCGCTCCTGGCGCGCCCTACAATGTTGCCAACGATGCTACCGTCGCAGTGATCACCGAAGGCTTGCGTGATCTTGGCATACTTGATGGTGAAGTCGCGGAGCTGATCGAGCGCGAAGCCTACAAAGAATTTTATATGCACAGTTCCGGCCATTGGCTGGGCATGGATGTGCACGATGTTGGCGACTACAAAATTGAAAATCAGTGGCGGGTTTATGAGCCTGGTATGGTGGTCACTGTGGAGCCGGGCATCTATATCTCCCCGGACAACACCACAGTTGCGGAAAAGTGGCGAGGACTGGCAGTGCGCATCGAAGACGATATTGCGATTACCAAAAGCGGCTGCGAAAATTTCACCAGCGGTGTACCCAAAACCCGCGCCGATATTGAAGCCCTGATGGCGACGAATTAAAGGCGAATTAAGGGAAAATTAAGGGCAGAGTTAACGGCGTTTATGGAACAGACTGTGGCGGACGAAAAGCAGAGCGGAGCAGACTACGATATCGTGATTGTCGGCGGCGGCATGGTGGGTATCAGCCTGGCGCTGCTGTTGGCCAACCAGCAGGCATCGTGGAAAATTCTACTGCTTGAAGCACAGGCCTACGACAGCAGTGAAACCCCGGACTATCGCCCCAGCTTTGATGCGCGTTCAACTGCGCTGTCCTGGAGCAGCCGTACAATCTTTCAGGCCGCAGGCCTCTGGTCAGAACTTCAAGCACACAGCAGTGAAATCAAAACCATTCATGTCAGCGACCGCGGTCATATGGGGCTGACTCGAATCAGCGCCGAAGAAGCCGGTGTCGACGCCCTCGGTTATGTTATTGAAAACCGCAGGATCGGTTCGGCGATGCTGCAAAAGCTGGCCCTGACGTCGGTCGAAGTGCGCGCCCCGGAGCGAGTTGCCGACGCCAGGCTGGTCAAATCTGGTGTGCGTGTCAGCCTTGAACACAGCGGCGAGACAATCAATGCAGCACTCTTGGTTATTGCCGACGGCGCCAACTCGCAAACCGCACAGAAACTCGGTATTCACAGTAACCAGCAACCCTATGGTCAGCAGGGCATTATTGCCAATATCGCCATTCAGAACCCGCATGGCGGCGTGGCCTACGAACGCTTTACCGATCAGGGGCCGATGGCCATGTTGCCGCTGCCCGACTGTGACGACAGCCCGCGATGCGCACTGGTCTGGACTCAGCCGCCTGAGCGCGCCGAGCAGTTGATGGCTGCCAGCGACAGCGAGTTTTTACAGGCACTGCAGCAGAGCTTTGGTTACCGGCTGGGGAAACTCAATAAAGTCGGCGAGCGTGTCACTTATCCGCTGGCTCTGACCACCGCCAGTGAGCAGGTGCGACGCAATATAGTCGTGCTCGGCAATGCCGCCCACAGTTTGCACCCGGTCGCCGGACAGGGCTTTAACCTCTCGCTCCGCGATGTGGCCATGCTGGCGGATGTGCTGGGAACAGCGCGAACCCA
>JALRJD010000129.1 GCA_023255165.1 Porticoccaceae bacterium
TGCAGCTGTGGCTGCAGCGGCTACCTCGCGAATTGCAAAAGCGCACAGTGTGGCGCTACTGGGCTATTCGCAGCAAGCTCAGCGACCCGGCCACCACCACCGATCCAGCGATTGCCGAAATGACCGAACGACTGGCCGAGGAGCGGGATTACTACGGCTTTCTGGCCAGCGATATGCTCGACAAAGAGTACAGCCTCAACCATATTCCTGTGGCCATTGATCAACAGCGCATCGCCGCGATCAAAGCAATTCCGGCCATGGCTCGAGCCCGTGAATTACTCTTTCACCACGATAACCTCGACGCCAACCGCGAGTGGCATCAGGCCAGTGAACAGTTCGATGAGCAGGACTGGCTGGCCGCGGCCATTGTTGCCGGCCAGTGGCAGTGGCACAGCAAAGCCATCGCCAGCCTCGGCCGTGTGCAGTACTGGGACGATGTCGAGCTGCGCTTTCCCCTGGCTTACAGCAGCGCCATTAATAGCGCCGCACAGCGCACCGATCTCGACGCCTGGCTGCTCTATTCACTGGCACGCCAGGAGAGCGCCTTTGATGCTTGGGCAACCTCTCCAGCTGGCGCCATGGGCTTGATGCAGCTGATGCCGGCAACTGCCAAAAGCACCGCACGCAAATATAAAATTCCCTATCGCAAACGTTCACAACTGCGCGATGCCGAGACCAATATTGCCATTGCCAGCCGCTATTACCGCGACCTGCTCAGCCGCTATCAGGGCAATCGCATTCTCGCCAGCGCCGCGTACAATGCCGGGCCCTATCGGGTCGATCAGTGGCTGGAAAAAAGCGCCGGCAAGCTACCCTTCGATATCTGGATTGAAGTGATTCCCTATCGCGAAACTCGCGCCTATGTGCGCAATATTCTGATGTACTCCATTATCTACTCGCGCAAAATGGGGCTGACACCACCGCTGCTGCTGCGCGACGAAACCTACAGGCTGTTGTGACCATGATGATTGATATCGGGGTTAATCTCTCCAACCCGCGCTTTGATAATGATCGCCAACAACTGCTGGAACGCGCTCGGGCGGCCGGCGTCGAAAAGTTGATTCTCACCGGCACCTCGGTCAGCGAGAGCGACAATGTCGCCCAGCTGTGCCAGATATTTGAGCCGCAGTTTCCGGGGATGCTATTCGCCACAGCGGGTATCCATCCCCATGATGCCAAGTCTTGGAACAGTGAATCGATCGGCAGACTGCGGGCCTTGGCCGCACTGCCCTGCGTGGTTGCCCTCGGGGAAATGGGGCTCGATTTTAACCGCAATTTTTCCACTCCCGCCGCCCAGGAGAAAGCCTTTGAGGCGCAACTTGAACTGGCCGTTGAATTAGAGCTACCGGTGTTCCTGCACGAGCGCGATGCCTCCGTTCGCCAGCTGCAAATTCTGAAAAACTACAGAGACCATTTGGTCGATGGCGTCAGTCACTGCTTTACTGGCTCCAGAGAGGCGCTCTACGGCTATTTGGACCTGGATTTGCATATTGGCATCACTGGCTGGGTTTGCGACGACAAGCGCGGTGAGGCGCTACAGAGACTGGTTGCTGATATCCCTCTGCAGCGATTGATGGTGGAGACCGACGCGCCCTATCTGCTGCCGAAAAATTTGCCTAAAGAAAATCGTCAAGACCATCATGAAGACCGTCACAAAGGCCACCGTGAAAATAACCGCAACGAACCCGCCTTTTTACCCTGGGTAATTAGCAAGATTGCCGACCACAGAAATGAATCCGCCGAGCAACTCACTCAGCAGACAACGGCCAACGCCACACGATTTTTTAGATTGGAGGGTCCAGTACCAGAGTAATCCGCTCAGTCTCCTGCTTGCAGGTTATCACCCACCGCAACCAGACCATTGCTGCGAATCTGCGCCCGCAAACCACCCTGACCGACAAGATCGGGAAGAACCCTGACCCCCAGGCGGCGCTGCAGACTGGCGCAGGGTTCACAGAGTTGCACACCGTAAAAACTGACGCCATTAATGGAAAAATGTTGCCCAACCAGATCGTTGAGACGAACACCGCTGGTGACCAGATTGCGGCGAAAATCGCTTTCATGAAAGCTGTAGCCATTGTTGCGATTGAAGGCCTCAACCACTTCCGATTCGATCAGGGTGATCTCCCAGTCCGGCTGGCCTTTGTAGCTGGAGCGGTTTTTGCCCGTGCGGGAAAAATAGCGGTCGCCCTCAATGCCCTGACCGGCGCGCAGCGAGACCTTTTGATGGCCCATCACAGCGGCGCCTTTTGATGGCGCCAGATAGATACCTGCGATTTTCCCGGTCATCAATTACTCCATAAAACTCTTGTAGAGACTCTGTTTGGGCGCACTAAAAACACGCTTGACCATCGGTTCAAATAACGCCAGATCGAGCTTGGCCATCTCAGGGTCAAAAGACGGATCGTCGTACTTGGCGACAAATCTGGCGGTGCGTTTGTAATGTGGATTTTCCAGAAACTGGTCGCGCATATTGCGATCAGCACCGAGGAAGTGGAAAAAGTTATAGCCCTGAAAGATCGCGTGGTGCTTGATCATCCAGTGATTTTCCTCAGAGACAAACGGCTGCAAAATCACCGCTGCCACATCGGCGTGATTGGAACTTCCAAGCGTGTCACCAATATCGTGCAACAGTGCGCAGACAATATATTCTTCATCTTCCCCCGCCTCTGCCGCACGGTGCGCCGTCTGCAGTGAATGCTGCAAACGATCAACAGCAAAGCCGCCGTAGTCGCCATCGAGGAGTTCAAGATGGGTCAGAATACGATCCGGCAGTTTTTTAAAAAAAGCCAATTGTTGCGGCAGGATTATTTGCCAATCTTCCGCGGTGCCATCCGACATTTTGGAGAAACTGGCTTGAGCTTGACTGGATTCCAACGTTTCAATAGTTTCCATAGAAAGACCCCCTTGGTTACATATCAAATAGCTGCGTATCAATTATCGCGTATCAAACAGCATGACCGCAGTCGATTGGTTTTAATCGTTATCGAAGCGGAAATACTAGCAGCACAGGGGCTTTTTATCTATGCCGAAAACACTCGTCCGGCAATGATCAGGCAAAAGCAAACCGGCCCTGAAAAGGGCCGGTTGAGAACAAACAGATGAATTGATCACGCTGCGAGCAAGGTGCAAGCAAGGCGTGAGCAAGTTGGGATCAGTCGCAACCAATCAGTGATTTCTCGGAAATTTTCGAGGTTACCCTGACATCCGAAATAGTCAGCGCAAACGGCTTGGAGCTCACCAGCACAAAAGGTGAATTGACCTTTTTCAGGTTGACGCCCACTTTTTCGAAGCAACTTAACTTAACCCCCAAACGCACCATCTGATCCTCGGGAATAGCACGCAAGACACGGGTTAGATTGAGTCCACCAGAACAGGGCCATCCGCAGTCCATACGCAGTGTAACCGCGCCTTTGGGGGATTTATTGACCTTGAAAATCATCACCAGAGCAGCATCTTCCTTGCGCAGATTGGTCAGATCGACACCGGCCTCCGACTGCCAGTAAAACTGACTTTCACGACCGCCTTTCCACTCAACCAGGCGTGAATCTTCCTGTACGGTACCATCAACCGTGGTCACCGTCAGATCGCCAAACGCGGTGGACGACTGATTGCCCTGAACCAATTTTTGCCAGTTGCTTGAATCACCAACATAGGTTTTAAACGGAGGTCGCGCGCTGCCACTAAAGACAATACGAGCCGCCTTTGAGGTATCAATTAATGGCTTGTCATCAAGGTTGTCAGCGACAATTTCCGCGTCGCCATAGCTTAAACCCTGACCTCGGGTAAGCAGGAAATCATCGACCGGCGCGGAGATTTGAGCCAGGTTCAATTCGCGATTTGGCCAGTCAAAAGAGAGCCGGCCGGTAAAGTCATAGCGTGGCTTACCCTCGCTATCCGCCACCAGCACATCGGCGACACCGCCGCCCTCGGTACCGGGCAACCATGCAACAACAAAGGCATCGGAACTGTTTAGCTCAGCGTTCATCCACAGCGGCCGGCCAGTCAAAAACACTGCAACCACTGGAATATTTTTCGCTTTAAACGACTTCAATAACTCAAGGTCGGTCTGCAAACCGTCACGATAAACCAGTGACTCGATATCACCCACACCTTCGGCGTAGGGCTCTTCACCAAACACCACCACGGCAACATCTGGCTTCTTGACCCAGTTTTCGTCCGCACTCAATTCAACCGAGCCACCGATATTTTCTATCGCTTGCTTAAGACCAGCGAAGATAGAGGTGGCACCGGGGAAATCACTGTTTTTATTTTCAGTGCCCTGCCAGGTAATGGTCCAGCCGCCGTTCTGCTTGCCGATATTGTCGGCGCCGTCACCGGTAACCAGCACATGTTGATTGCCCTTTAGTGGCAGCAGCTGGTTTTTATTTTTAAGTAGTATCAATGACTTGCGGACCGCATCTCGAGCCACAGCGCGGTGCTCCGGCGAGCCGATCAGATCGGTTTTGCCCGCCAGGTCACGTGATGAAGGCGCACCTTTTTCAAATAGTCCGGCGCGAATTTTAACGCGCAGGATACGAGTCACAGCATCGTCGATACGTGACATGGGAATCTCACCACTCTCGACCTGGGCCAGCATATTGTTAAACAGATTCTTCCAACCCTGGGGCACCATAATCATATCGATACCGGCATTAACCGCCTGCGGGCAGCTTTCCGTGGTGCAGCCTTCAACCTGGCCAACACCATCCCAGTCACTGATCACAAAGCCATCAAAGCCCATCTGATCTTTTAACACATCAGTCAGCAGCGTTTTATTGCCGTGAATTTTGTCGCCGTTCCAGCTGTTAAACGAGGCCATCACTGTCTGCACGCCGGCTTCAATCGCCTGGTAGTAACCCTGACCGTGTTGCTCCAACAATGTGTCCAGATCAAGCCTTGTATCACCCTGGTCAACGCCGCGATAGGTTCCGCCATCGCCAATAAAGTGCTTGGCCGTGCTGATCACTTTTTTCGAGTTGGTGCGCAATTCGCCATCGACGCCCTGCATACCGGCAACAATTTCACCGGCATAGGATTTAACAATCCCGGAATCGCTGCTGTAGCCTTCATAGGTGCGTCCCCAGCGATTATCCTTAACCACCGCAACGGTCGGCGCAAAAATCCAGTCGATGCCGGTCGCCGCCACTTCAGTCGCGGTTATCTCACCAATTCTGCGCAGCAACTGCGGATCGTTGGCCGCACCGAGACCAATATTGTGTGGAAACAGTGTCGCGCCGATTACATTATTGTGGCCGTGTACCGCATCGGTTCCCCAGATCACCGGAATCGCCAGACCGCCGCCGGAGACATCCATAGAAGCCTTATAGTATTCGTCGGCGAGGTCAATCCACTCTTGAACCGAGGCATTTTTATGCATATTGGGGAAAGAACCACCGCCGTTCAGAATCGAGCCAAGGTGGTATTTTTTGACATCGGCGGGCGAGGCAAACTTGATTTCGGGCTGAATCATCTGACCGACTTTTTGCTCAATCGACATCTGCGCCAACAGTTGCGCAACACGCTGTTCAACGTCCTGTTCGACCTGCTGCCGAGTCTCGGTGGCACCGGATTCCGCAGCAATCAATTCGAGTGGCATAATTGCGAGGAACAACGCAAAGCCCTTTACCAATAAGCGTTTTTTACCTGATAACATCTTTGAGCCTACCCCACCTTGCAAAATTTTCAGATTTTTGTCTTCTATAGGTGGGTAGTGTTCCATGACCACCTAAGAGGTGAAAGGTCAGATGCGATGATCAGTTGGCCAACTGCGGTGAGCGGGACGGAACGGGGGAGTTTACAGGGCTACTGAAACAACTGGCGAATTGACTCACGATAATTGCGGCTGACGCGCAGAGAGTTGCCATCCGCCAGATGCAGCAGACTGCCGCCCTTCTGCAGTCTTGTGACGGTTACCACGCGCTCAATATTGACTACGGTGGAACGGTGGATGCGAATAAACATTTTGTCATCGAGTTTTTGCAGCAGCTCGCGCAGCGTACTGCGCACGATGTGGGTTTCGCCCAGCGCGTGCACACACATATAGTCCCCTGCGGCATCAACCCAGTCGATATCCTCAAAGGGAACCACCTTGACCATTCCCGAGTCACGTATCAACAGCTTGCGCCGCATACCAGGAGGTAATTCTGCCGCAGGCTTAGCATCAGCGCCGGACTCTTTATCCAGACGTTTGGTGATCTCCTCAATTGCGCCAATCAGTGGCGTCTTGTGCCCGGCTTCATCTGCCGGCGTCGAATAACGCTCAACCGCGCGGGTCACCGCCCGCTGAATACGCTCGGGATCGAGTGGCTTAAGCACATAATCAACCGCATGCAGATCAAAGGCATCGATAGCAAACTGGTTGTAGGCGGTGGCGAAGATCACCATCGGCATCACATCGGACTGCATGGCTTTAACCACTTCAAAGCCATTGACACCCGGCATTTGAATATCGAGAAACATCAGATCCGGGTGTAGCGAACTCGCCGTAGCAATCGCATCGCGACCGTTGCTGCACTCGGCAATAATTTCAATATCTTCTATCGCGCCCAGAATAGAGCGCAGCAGATCCAGAGCCAGCGGCTCATCATCGACAATAATGGTTTTTAGCTTCGACATACTGTCAGCAATTACCTCTGTAATTGGTTGTTATGCACTTTTTAATACCTCTGGCACTTCTTGCGCGGTGCTTTTGGATACCTGTTTTTCCAGGGGCAGACTCATATGAATGGTCAACCCACCCTCTTCCGGGCAGCGCGGCTCAAAAACATAATTGTCGGCATAAAAGGCATTCAGTCGATCGAGGGTATTTTTTAATCCAATACCGACGCCGTGCACCACCTCCTGCTTGCCGGCATCGATGCCCGGACCATTGTCGCTGACTTCAATATTCAGATGGTCCCCGGCAAGCCAGGCGCGGACGGTGATCTTGCCGCCTTTTTCTGCCGGCGCAATCGCATATTTAATCGCATTCTCAACCAGCGGCTGTAGCAGCAGGCTGGGGATTTTTACTTTATTGGCGGTCGGGTCTATATCAAATTGCAACTCAAGCCGATCAGAGAACCGCGTCTGCTCAATATTGAGATAGAGCTTCAGAGCGTCAACCTCCTGCTCCAGCGTCACTCGTTTTATCGGATCATTCTCCAGCGAATAACGCAAAAAGCTGCTCAACTGCATAATCATGGCATTGGCAGTGCTCTCTTTGCGGCCGACAACCAGCGCAGAAATCGCATTGAGGGTGTTAAACAAAAAGTGCGGATTAAGCTGGTAACGCAGCATTTTCAGCTGCGCCTCCTGCGCCACGGTCTCCGCCTGACTGCGCTTAAGCTGTTCCTCTTTATTGGCCGCGGCAATCTTGAGCAATGTTTCATGTTCGCTCTGCAGCAGTTGGTAATATTTGATACCGTGATAAAAAGCAGACCAGCATAAAAAAATCATAATCGAGCCAAACAGCCAGCCACCAAAGTCGGACCAGACATCGGTCTCACTGGTCATCCACAAAAAGGTGCCAATCCTCAGCACTGACCAGAAAATGGAACAGACCAATACCGCGACCATGGTAAGGAATAAACGAAGGCCCAGCGGCTTGTTCCAGAGATAGTGAAAGACCGATCGCAATGGCCAGGAGATCGCTATACCCAGCACCGACTGCAACAGGGTGTGCGAGATATAGGCAAAACTCTGTTGGTTGTACCACAGTGTAAGACTGAAAAAACTGATCAACGAAAGACTAAACCAACCGACAATTTGCAAAAATAAAAATTGCTTGTCGCGATCACGATAGAGCTTTCCAAAAAGAGGATGGAGAGTCGCCTGAGTCATAGGGGTGTCCAGTAGACTTTTTTTATTATCAGGGGCACATAATAGAGCTTTGCGCACAAAAGACAAACCGCAACATTGTCTGATCAACAGTTTCTTTTACTGCTAAAATTCGGGTTTTATAACCTATTTATTGCGGTCACAATACCATGGCTTCAGGCTCAAACCCCGGTTCGCATCTTATTTCGTTTATGAACATCCACGCCCTGAAAGCGTCGCACCCAGAGGTAAGAAAACTCAAGCGCCAACAGGTGCACGCCGCGCACGGCAACAAGGTCTGGCGCTCGAGTTTTGTTCTTATCGATTATTTAAGCACCTGGGAAATACCTGACAATGCCAAAGTACTGGATATCGGCTGCGGCTGGGGGCTGACCGGCATCTATCTGGCCAAAAACTACCGGGCCGAAGTGACCGGCGTGGATATAGACGCCAGTGTCGAGCCATTTTTAAACCTGCAGGCCAGCATTAATAAATGCTCCATCAAATTCCAGCAACGCAGTTTTGAGTCGCTCAAAAACAGCGAGCTAGCGCAGTTTCACACGCTGATGGGCACAGATATCTGTTTCTGGGATGAAATGACCGCGCCGTTATTCAAACTTATCAAGCGCGCGCTGGGCGCAGGAGTTGAGCAGATACTGATTGCCGATCCGGGCAGGCCGCCGTTCTGGGAACTGGCCGACCGCTGCGTGGCGAAACTGGGAGGCGAGGTTATCTCGCGAAGAATTGGTCAGCCCTGGAATACGGAAAAATATATTCTTGCCATTGGCGGCCGCGATTAACCACTAACCATTCATTAGCCATGCACTCGCGACTCCTCGCCATTGACACATTGTTTAGCACAAAAAAAATGCCCTTTAAATAAAGGGCATTTTTCGTTTCGCCTACACTGCAATTTTCGATACTTGCGTTACAAGGACCTTAGAAAGCCATATTAAATTTGACGCCGTAATGACGTGGCTTAGAGAACGATGCGCGCATAAAGCCAGGACCACGATCGGCCCAGCCGCGAGTCATTTCATCGGTCACATTGCGAACATAAACTTCCAGGCCCCAACGGCTCTCTTCGTTGATCAAACGCAGAGCCAGATCGGCCGTGGCGAAAGCATCCTGACCGGAGTGCAAGGCACCTTCGTCAAAGTTGCCCTTATCAAAGAACATCTCATCCTGCCAGTGAACCGAAACATAAGGGCTCAAGCGCAAGCCGCCATCCAGATACCAGTTGTGCTCAAAATTGACTGTCGCCGAGTACTCGGGAGACCAGGGCATCGCGTTACCAACAAAGCTCTGGTAACGGCCTTCGATATCATTGCCATCGATGTTGCGGAAGGTTTTCTCCGGGCAGTTGGTCAAGCCCAGCAACGCTCGCTCAAGGCAGAACCAGTTGTCCTGGGAGTTGTCCAGCTCGGTGATTTCGGAATCCAGCCAAGCGATCCAGCCATTGATTCGACCACCATTATAGGGGCGCCAATCAAATTCAATCTCGGCACCGATATTGCGCGTCTCACCAATGTTCTGTGTAATCAGAGTACCGATGTCACGGCCAACAATCACACAGTCGCCCTCCCCATTGGTACAGGCGGATGTGCGACCTTCGGAATCAATATAACCATCAGGCACTTGAATCTCTGCGCCGACGCCGGTGATAGTGGCATAGAAAGTATCTTGAAGATCGGTGTTATCCATCAAGAAGACATTACCCAGCAGGTTTAGCTTGCCGTCGAGCATGGTGGCTTTGAAGCCTAACTCATAAGTAATGTTATTTTCCGGATCGTAATCAAATGTGTCAGTGATATTACAGTCACAGATATCCACCGAGTCACCGAAACCACCTGACTTGTAGCCAGTTGCCACAGAGCCATAGAAGAACAGATCATCATTGACCAGGTAGTCAAAGCCAACTTTCCAGGTGCCTTTGCTCCAGGCGCCCTTATGGCTGTTATCTGAATACTGCAGGCGATTGAGGAAATCATCACCAGAGGTTCCCATATCATTAGTTAACACATCAGACTGGTAAGGATTTAAATCTGCGGTTGGCACTATGCCCAAGCGTGTCCAGGATTCCATCCAGAACGATGCGGCTGGATCATAGAGGCCAATATTTGGCTGGCGATAGCCCGCAGTAATATAGTTGCGGCCACCAATATCTTCTTTGGTGTCATGGGTATAACGATAGCCCGCAGTAACATTCAGATTCTCGTTGACCTTGTAATCAAACTGCACAAAACCGGCCAGCGACTCAACCAGGCGCTCTGGCTGAACAAAAGATTGTGCCAACGGAAGCACAACGCCACAGCAGAATGGGTCTTCCACATCAAAGCGAATTTCGTTGTCTTCTTTCATGTAAAAGACACCGGTAATCCACTGCAAATTTGAGTCTGACTGTGACTTCAATTGCAACTCGGAAACCACTGAACGGTAATCGGAATAATTGGTGCTTAAGGTCAGATCACTGAACGGTTGCATGGCGACATCGCCATAACCCAGAGATTCCAACAGCGGCAGGTTATTCACCAGGTTAGGGCATTCAACCATAGATCCCGAACCACCGGTGCAGCCCTCAGGGGCGGCGCCAGAATCGTACCAGGTACGCATAATACCGTAAGCCGGGTGATCCGGATCAGCGTAGACTGTCGATGCATCATGCACCTGAGAACGCTTCTGCTGAGAGTATCCAACACGGCCTTCAAAGACGATATCTTCGTTGATATCCCAGCTGAGTACAGAACGTAAACCCAGTATGGTCATATCCATCTCGCCGGGAACATTAACACTGACATCATACTGGTCTTGCTCACAGGCAAAGAAAGTACCTTCAGCTTTTTCACAATCTTTAAGGCTTAAACCACCGGGAGACTTGTCTTCAAAGTAATCCGCAATCAGATCCAGGCTGACATCGTTGGTGGGCTCAAAGCGCAATCCCAGACGGGCACCGCTGCGATCCACTGATCCATAGGCTTCATCAGCACCGACCTTGCGGTTGCGACGTTGATCAACATTGGGAATACCATCGGCGGCCACATCATAGGCGCCAGTGGTGGTGCCGTCGCCATCCGTGTCCCAGGCCAGATCAAAGGTATCCTGAGTCTGGTTGTACCAGGTGTCAGCTGTTTCTCTCAAAATACTGGCGCGCAGAGCCACTTTGTCATTGACCGGCAGGTTAAACCAACCTTTAACCGTGCGCTGGGCATACTTGCCAACTTCCACTTCAATCTTGCCTTCCTGCTGATCGAAGTTGGGGCGCGCACTGATCACATTGACACTACCAGCGGTGGAGTTACGACCAAACAGTGTGCCCTGGGGGCCACGGCTGATCTCAACACGCTCCACGTCATACATCAACGCCAAACCGGCCTGCGGTCGTGGTGAATAGAGGCCATCAAAGTGCATGGCGACAGTTGGGTCACCGATCTCGGTAAAGTTGTTCGAGGTTAAACCACGCACAACAACCTGAACACCCGAGTCAGTGGGCGACAGCGCAATTTGCATATTGGGAACCATGTCGCCAATGTCGAGCAGATTTTTAACACCCTGGTCGTCCAGAGACTCCTGACCGAAGGCGGACACCGCAACCGCGGTTTCCATTAGTGACGTTTCACGCTTGGTCGAGGTAACAATAATCTCGTCAATACCATAGTCGTCAACGGCGCCCTCTTGGGCATAGCCGTTAACACTCAGTGCAATGGCAGCCACCAGCACGTTTCTCACTCTATTTTTGTTCTGCTTGTACATAAAAAACATTTTCCCCAAATTTTTATTTAACAAATAACGCTGTTACACACTTAACTACACTCAGCTTATTCAACAACCACAGAGACATTGTCAAAATAGGCATCAACCGAACAGGCATCGCCGCCACAACCGGCCTTTAACTGCAGGCTCACGCCGCCATCCACATTGCTATTGATGGCCTGGGTATAGCTGTAGCTGGTCCAGATTCCGGTTGGCGTGAGCGGTCCACCACTCAAAATACCCTCACCATTGGTGGAGCCCTCTGTGGCGCCCTCGTGGAAAAACTGCACAAAGACAACGCCGCCAGCACCAGTCAGACTGCCCTTAAGGTCGAATGAGATAGTCGCGGTTTGGCCAACTTCAATCGAGCCAGAAGCCAAATTGGCCGCTTTGATCACCGCATCTTGTGCGGTGACAGCGGACAGGTTGGCAGAGAAGCTACCCTCACTTGCCTCTGTATTGACCACCGCTTTGGTGCCGCCGGTGTAGACTTCCCAGCCGGTAAAGTCAGCTGTCTCAAAACCACCATTGGTGACCAGCTCGCCCGCGGCAATAGCAGCCTTGGCAGTCACTTTTACATTTTTAATCACCACTGGTGCATCGAGGGTTTCCAGATACATCAGGAATGAGTTAAAGGTTTGATCAGCAGCCTGCGCCGGAATTGCAATGCTATAGGTAGTCTCTGTCGCGCCGGTTACCGTCACCGTCTCCGTCACAAAGAACGGATTAACATTCGGGTACGGGTTCGATTCAAAGGTGAAATGCACAGCCACATCTGCCCCATCAGC
>JALRJD010000192.1 GCA_023255165.1 Porticoccaceae bacterium
AAATAGTGGTTGATGGTAATTTGCTTGTTGCTCTTATTAACGGAGCTCTTAATAAAGAAGCTCTTAATAAAGGAGCTCTTAATAAAGGAGCTCTTTTTAGAGAAGCTCCTATTAAAAAAGGCGCATCAAGGATGCGCCTCTTAACCAAATAAAAAACCTTTGGCTGTAACTTAGTTAACAGCGTCCTTCAACGCCTTACCAGCTTTAAAGCTAGGCACGTTGGCAGCTTTAATCTGGATTTCTTGACCGGTCTGCGGGTTGCGACCTGCACGGGCTGCGCGGTGCTTAACAGCAAAAGTGCCAAAGCCAACCAAAGATACGGCATCGCCATTTTTCAGTGATCCGGTAACAGCATCAAGAGCTGAGTCAAGTGCACGTCCTGCAGATGCTTTAGAGATGTCTGCGCCTGCAGCGATTGCGTCGATAAGTTCAGATTTATTCACGGTATTCCCCTTTTATTGGAGTTAGTAATTCCTAGTCAGATAGAAAGGCTTTCACCGGCCGAACGCAGTAGCTGTCTGGCCTCAAGCTCAATCGTGGGTACGTTATACCAATAGCCATTTCACGGGTCAAGCATCGTTTGCCGAAATGGCTAATTTCTTTATCCCTAGTGGGTGCTTGGCCTGGAGGACTGTTGGTCATTCACTTGCGGCGCACTGCTGCGATTGTATTCCTCATCGCTGAGTGACTCCGGACTATGCTCCAAAGCTATGGCCAAAACCTCGTCGATCCACTTCACCTGGCAGATATTAAGATCTGCTTTAATATTGTCCGGTATCTCCTTCAAATCACTACCATTATCGTCCGGGATAATAACGGTTGTGATACCGCCGCGGTGAGCCGCAAGCAGCTTTTCCTTTAAGCCACCGATCTTCAGTACCTGGCCGCGCAGAGTAATTTCACCGGTCATGGCGACATTGGCTTTAACCGGAATGCCGGTTAAAACGGAAACCAGCGCCGTACACATGCCAACACCGGCCGACGGGCCATCTTTTGGCGTCGCGCCCTCGGGAACGTGGATATGCAGGTCGTTCTCCTGATAAAAATCCTTGCGGATACCCAGCGCCTTGGCGCGACTTCTGACCACGGTCAGGGCGGCCTGAATGGATTCCTGCATAACATCACCAAGCGAGCCGGTTTTGATCACCCGGCCTTTGCCCGGGATAGCGGCCGATTCGATAGTCAACAGTTCACCGCCCACCTGGGTCCAGGCCAGACCGGTAACCTGCCCTATCTGATTCTCAGCCTCAGCGCGGCCATAATCAAAACGGCGCACACCGAGCAACGATTCCAGCTGTTCGGAGTCCACTTTATCGGTGGAAGATGCTCCGTCACGAACATGTTCGGTGACAATCTTGCGGCAGATCTTGGCGATATCGCGATCCAGCCCGCGCACGCCCGCTTCACGGGTGTAATACCTGATGGTGTCCTGCAGCGCGTGTTCGGTAATTTCCAATTCATTGTCTTTCAAACCATTGGCTTTGCGCTGTTTCGGCACCAGATATTTTTCCGCGATGGCCACTTTTTCACCCTCGGTGTATCCGGGAATGCGAATCACTTCCATACGGTCGAGCAGTGGCCCGGGGATATTCATCGAGTTGGCGGTGCAGATAAACATCACATCCGAGAGGTCGTAATCAACCTCCAGGTAGTGGTCATTGAAAGTATGATTCTGCTCCGGGTCCAGAACCTCCAGAAGTGCCGAGGCCGGGTCACCACGCTGATCCATGCCCATCTTGTCGATCTCGTCGAGCAGGAACAGTGGGTTCTTGACCTTCACCTTGGAGAGCTTTTGAATCACCTTGCCTGGCAGTGAGCCGATATAGGTTCTGCGATGACCACGAATCTCCGCCTCATCGCGCACACCGCCCAGGCTCATGCGCACAAACTGGCGTCCTGTTGCGCGGGCAATCGACTCGCCCAGAGAGGTCTTACCGACACCCGGAGGACCAACCAGACAGAGAACCGGCCCTTTGATTTTCTTTACCCGATGCTGAACCGCGAGGAACTCAAGGATGCGCTCTTTGACCTCTTCGAGGCCATGGTGATCTTCATCCAGGGTCGCCTGCGCCGCAACCAAGTCATGTTTTACACGGCTGCGCTTTTTCCAGGGCACGCCGATCATCCAGTCGATATAGTTGCGTAAGACCGATGCTTCAGCCGACATCGGCGACATCATCTTCAGTTTGGTGAGCTCTGATTTGGCTTTTTCCAGCGCCGCTTTCGGCATCCCGGCTTCATCAATTTTGGCTTCCAGCTGGTCAATTTCCGATCCGCCGTCGTCCATATCGCCGAGCTCTTTCTGAATCGCCTTCATCTGCTCGTTGAGGTAGTACTCGCGCTGGCTCTTTTCCATCTGCTTCTTAACCCGGCCACGAATGCGTTGCTCAATCTGAAACAGGTCTATCTCGGACTCCATCAATCCCATCAGATGTTCAAAGCGTTCAGTCAGATCAGCCACTTCAAGCACGTCCTGTTTCTGTTCGATGCTCAAGGTCATATGCGAGGCAATGGTGTCGGCCAGACGGTTGGCATCTTCGATACCACTGACTGTTGCGATCACTTCCGCGGGAATCTTTTTACTCAAGTTGACATACTGCTCGAACAGCGACATTGCCGAGCGGGTCAACACCTCGGCTTCGCGCTCATCCAGATCGCCGTCTGCCAGTGTTTCAATCTGCGTCTGCATAAAAGCGCCGCCCTCGGCGGGGTTGACCAGACTGACTCGAGAGACACCTTCGACCAGCACCTTGAGTGTGCCATCCGGCAGTTTGAGCATCTGCAAAATGGTTGCCAGCGTGCCAACAGAATAGAGCGCGTCGAGCTGCGGCGCGTCATCGGCGGGATTGCGCTGTGCGACCAACACCACCTGCTTGTCATTCTCCATGGCATCTTCCAGTGCCGTGATCGACTTTTCGCGACCAACAAACAGCGGCACAACCATGTGGGGATAAACCACAACATCGCGCAGGGGCAACAGCGGATAAGTGGTCTCTTTGGATTCGGTTGCAGTAGTAGCCATGGTTACCTCTAATTAAGTGGGATCGAGCCGGGGGCCGGATTTCCGATCTATTTTATTCTTAGACTATTTATATTGGGACTCGCCGGGGAAAAACAACCTTAAAAACAGGCATTATTGATTAAAACAGGGGTATTTAGTCGAACGGCACTGACAGTGCTTTGTAGCGATCGTTAAATCGTACCGGTCGTTAAATCGTACCGGTCGTTAAATTGTACCAGGCATTAAAAAGGCGACTCTCGTCGCCCTTCTATTTTCATTGCCTAATCACCGCTTGTACCGCCGGCGAAACTCTACGCGTCGTCGCTGGCTACTTTCTGCTCGTTTTGTTCATAGACCAGCAGTGGCTCGTTCTCGCCATTGATTACGGCAGCATCAACCACCACTTTGACCACACTGGTCTCGGAGGGGATAAGATACATTGTGTCGAGCAATACGGTTTCCAGAATCGAACGCAGGCCTCGCGCTCCGGTCTTGCGCTCAATGGCCTTGTCGGCAATGGCGTCAAGTGCGTCGCGACGTAGATCGAGATCCACCCCTTCCATTGCAAACAGTGATTGATACTGTTTGAACAGCGCATTCTTGGGCTCGACCAGAATGTTGACCAGCGCGTCGCGATCCAGCTCTTGCAGTGTCGCAACCACAGGCAGGCGACCAATAAATTCCGGAATCAGACCGTAGCCAATCAGATCGCTGGGCTGAACATCGAGCAGCGTGTCGCCAATCGACTTCTGGCTGTCTTTGCTGTTGACCTCGGCCTTAAACCCGATGCCACCCTTCTCCGAGCGATCTCTGATCACCTTCTCCAGGCCAGCAAAAGCACCACCACAGATAAACAGAATATTGGAGGTGTCAACCTGGAGGAACTCCTGCTGCGGGTGCTTGCGGCCACCCTGGGGCGGTACCGAGGCAACCGTGCCTTCGATCAGCTTGAGCAG
Organism: Porticoccaceae bacterium; assembly: GCA_023255165.1. GTDB lineage: Bacteria > Pseudomonadota > Gammaproteobacteria > Pseudomonadales > Porticoccaceae > HTCC2207. Next base: position 3,958 of record JALRJD010000192.1, read on the forward strand.
TGCCTGCTGCACACCCTCGCCAGACACATCGCGGGTGATTGATGGGTTGTCCGACTTGCGGGAAATCTTGTCGATCTCGTCGATATAGACAATACCACGCTGGGCTTTGTCGACATCGTAGTCGCACTTCTGCAGCAGCTTTTGAATAATATTTTCAACATCTTCACCAACATAACCGGCTTCAGTCAGCGTAGTTGCATCGGCAATGGTAAAGGGAACATCGAGCATGCGCGCCAGCGTTTCAGCCAGCAGGGTTTTACCGCTACCGGTTGGGCCAATCAGCAAAATATTGCTCTTGCCCAACTCGACGTCGGCATAATCTGAACCAGTCTCTTTGACTTGGAGACGCTTGTAATGGTTGTAAACCGCGACAGAGAGAATTCGTTTGGCGCGCTCCTGACCGATCACATAGGCGTCAAGGTTGCCTTTAATCTCGGCGGGAACTGGCAGCTCATCGTTGCTATCGCCAGCTTCGGCGACAATCGCTTCTTCGGAAATAATATCGTTGCAGAGGTCGACGCATTCGTCGCAGATATAGACTGAAGGTCCCGCTATCAGACGTCGCACTTCATTCTGATTCTTGCCGCAAAATGAGCAATAGAGAAGCTTTCCGCTTTCCCCTTTAGTGTCGTCATCGCTCATTGTGTACCTCCAGTAAAACTGACAAAAACAATATAAATCAGTTAGTTGCAGCTAATAGTTATTGCGTTAAGAGAGAAGACTAGCCGCTCTATCCACGTTTGTCCAGCACGTCGTCAACCAGGCCATAGGCCTTGGATTCTTCCGCACTCATAAAATTATCGCGTTCAGTATCTTCAGTGACCTTTTTAACCGACTGCCCGGTGTGCTTGGCCATCAGATCATTCAGACGTGCCTTGATCTTGAGGATTTCCTGAGACTGAATATGAATATCGGTCGCCTGCCCCTGAGCACCGCCACTTGGCTGGTGAATCATGGTTCGCGAATTGGGCAGACAGTAACGCTTGCCCGCCGCACCAGCGGCGAGCAGGAAGGCGCCCATGCTGGCAGCCTGACCGATACACATAGTGCTGACGTCCGGCTTGATAAACTGCATGGTGTCGTAAATAGACAGGCCCGCCGTTACCGAACCGCCTGGGGAGTTGATATAAAGATGGATGTCTTTGTCCGGATTTTCAGACTCCAGAAACAGCATCTGGGCTACAATCAGGTTAGCCATATGATCTTCAACCTGGCCAACCAGAAAGATCACTCGCTCCTTCAGCAGTCTGGAATAGATATCGTAGGCTCTCTCACCTCGAGAGCTCTGCTCCACCACCATGGGTACCAGACCACTGGCTTCAATATCCTGTCTATTGCCGGCGTTTAATTGAAAACTCATCGCTTCCTCGCTATTTTCGTTAACGTTTATCGCTCTGTCCGTTTACTGCTCTGTCCTATGTACGCACCAAATGAGCAATACAGATTCCGGCGTCACGCTTTTTTGACACCGGATTCTTATCACCACTCTTTTTTTAAAATCTTGGTGTGCTGCCCGGGGCAACCGATCTTATGCGTCAGCAGCGCTCGGCTCCGGATCAGGCTTCACCGCATCCTCATAGGAGCACTTCTCTTCCTTAACCTTCGCCTTTGACAGCACCAGCTCGGTAACCTGATCTTCCAACACTACAGCCTCAACCGAACTCAACAGTTCTGGCTGACTGTAATAATAGTCGACAACTTCCTTTGGCTGTTCGTAGGTTGAAGCGATCTCGTTAATTCTCTCGCGCACAGAGTCTTCATCGGGAGTAAGTTCTTCAACTTTAATAATCTCGGAGACAATTACACCCAGCGCCGCACGACGTTCAGCTTTGTCTCTGAACATATCGTCAGGAAGGATGCTTAGATCGATCTGCTGACCACCGCCAAACTGCTGCACCATCTGTTGCTTAAGCTGGAGAATCTCATTGTCGACCAGCGCAGCTGGCAGCTCGACCTTGTTAAGGTCAAACAGCTGGCTCATTACACGGTTTTTCACCTTGTTGCGAATCGCGTTGCGCAGCTCACGCTCCATATTGTTGCGCACGTCTTCGCGGAACTTCTCTTCACCGCCTTCACTGACGCCGTAGAGTTTGAAAAACTCATCGTCCATCTCTGGCAGTTGCTTGGAGGAAACGGAGTTAACCTTGACCGCGAACTCAACCTTGGCGCCTTTGAGCTCTTCCGCATGATAGTCTTTGGGAAACTTGAGCTTGAGCACTTTCTCGTCACCAGCGCTTACACCGATCAGGCCATCTTCAAAGCCCGGGATCATGCTGTTTGAACCCAGCACCAGATCCTGACCTTCAGCCTTGCCACCGGCAAATTCTTCACCGCCTTTGGTGCCGACAAAGTCAATATTGATCTGATCACCATCCGCCGCAGGCTTGTCAGAGGCTTCAAAGGTCGCCTGCTGATTGCGCAGCACGTCGATCATCTTGTCGACATCTGCATCGCTTAAATCGGTTACCGGACGCGCAATTGAGACCTTCTCCAGGCCTGCCAGCGCGACTTCGGGGTAGACCTCAAAGACTGCCAGATATTCCAGATCCTGGCCTTCGGCATCTTTTATATCATCAATGCGAGGCTGACCCACCGGACGCAGTTTTTCCTGAGAGATGGCTTCATAAAAAGTCGAATTGACGATTTCACCAATCACTTCCTGACGCACACCTTTGCCAAACTGCTGCTTGACCACTTTAAGCGGCACTTTGCCTTTGCGAAAACCTTTGATACTGACGGTTTTGGTGGCTTTTTGAAGACGCTGGGTGACTTCATTCTCAATACGGTCGGCAGGGACACCAATCTTGAGCTGTCGCTCAAGGCCAGTGCTGGACTCGATGGAAACCTGCATGGATTTTCCTCACGATGATACTGGGTAAATTTGGTACGAAAGGCGAGACTCGAACTCGCACGGGTTGCCCCACTGGAACCTAAATCCAGCGCGTCTACCAATTCCGCCACTCTCGCATAAAAACGCGCTTTTATTATCAGGTAGAAAGCGGGCCAACTCAATTTGCACTCAAGTCGCACTCAAGTCGAAAAGGCCCCCTTAAAAGCGGCGTGAAGTTTGCCACAGCCCTTGGCATTCAGCAACTAAGATTGGGGAAGAAGAGGCTCAAACAACGATATGCAAGCGATATTCAAGCTCTCTGGCAATTTTCCGCCAGAGAGCCTGATTGTCAGCTTCCAGGCAACTCCTTAAAACACGCTGCCTGGATTAAGTGGCCTGGTGTCAGTGGCCTGGTTTAAACAGGCAGAGTTACTTCAGCGTACAGGCGGCAACCTTTTTTTCCATTGCCTTGTCACACTTGGAGCCATCTTTTTTACAGGCTTTATCCATACTCGATATTGCCTTTTTACAGGCACTGATCATCTTGTCGGCAGACTTCTGCGCCTTTTTCGACAATCTGTTGGCAACATCGCCAACGCTCAGGCTGCCACTTTGCAGCACGATTTTGGCAATCGAAAACTTGGGACGCAATTTGGTAACGCGAACAACCGCGCGCAGCTCTTCCTCCGCACCGATAATCTCGCCGGTGTCCGGATCTTCAAAACCTTCACCCAGAGAGACCACTTTGAGCACTTCGCCATTGTCCAGGAAGCCCTCACCATAGTTCAGATAAACTTCGTCGCTGGAGACTTTGGCCAGCTTCACCGGGAACAGGTTCTGCGTCAGCTTTTCAGCGAGCTCACGGGCAGTGCTGGCGGTCAGGTTATCAAAGGCTGATATACCAATTCCTCGGCAGGGGTCGGACTGGGTGTCCGAGGTATTAACCTGGTCATCCTGCTGCAAGGTTTCACTCAAGCGGATCTCGCCGGTTCTCACATCAACCACACGGATATCCAGGCCCAGCTTGGCTTCACAGGCGCTCATAATAAACAGATTTTGCGCCTCAAGACCCAACTGGGTAACGCGACCATAGATCAAATAATCGACACCATCAAAACCACCGATCTGGCCCGGCCCATTCACCAGACCATTTGCGCCCATGCCCTGTTCGGCCAACAGCTGATCCAGCCGTCCGCGCTCCATCAGGGAAAACTTCTGCGTTTTCGACAGCGCCGTTTCAATGGCAGTCTGAATATTGCGGGTATCATAGTTGTTGAATGAGCTTTCAAAGCTTCCCACAGCCACAATAGGCTTATTGCTCTGAGCTAGCGCAAAGGTTGAACTCAAGACCAAAAACAGGCCTAAAAAAGCTTTCAGATTTATTGTTATATTTTTCATTTTTTATCCTTAGGTTAAATTTTGCGGCCGCGCTTCTCGCCGGCCTTGCCGTTCGATGAAGTTTGTTCTGACGCTTTTGTTTTAATTCTGATCAGGCTGCCTTTTGAGGGCTGAGTGCCACTGACTAATTTGGCCTTGCTGAATTTGGCGGTAACCTGAATCACTTCCAGCTCGCCCTCAAACTCTTCCTCGGAACCCAAATTGATGCCAGTCGCCTCATCAATCAGCTCTTCGCCAGGTCTGTAGGCATTGACAATATCGCCCTGATCGAGAATCGCACTGCCGTAATTCAGGTAGATCACATCACCACCTTTAACGACTTCGATAGGGAAAATACTGGTGGCGATCAGCGCGGCCACTTTCTTGGCCGCAATACGCTGTATATCCGAAAGCGGGTCGCCAGCGCCTTTAACTGTCGCGAAGGAACCGGTCGCCATGCCATCAGCAGTTTTGCTCTCCACGGAGACGGTCTCCGCTTTGCGCACTTCGCCCGTAGAGGCATCCACTACCTTTATATCCGCACTGAATTCGGTGATCAGTGCCGCACTGGCAAAATTGCCGGTCGCCATGGCTTTGGTGCGCTGCCCAAGCTTGGTGATTGCGCCATAGACCAGATAATCAACACCCCCGACATTAAAACCGCCACCGGCGGTCTGCGCATCGCCAAACTCATTGTTCAGACCCTGCTCAGATAAAATCTCGTCGACACGGTTTCGCTCGATAATCTTGAAGCGACCGACCTGCGCCATTTGCGTCTCAAGCATGGTCTGAAAGTTTTCCTGCTTGGCATTTACCCGCGAGCCACGGTAGTTGTCATTGACCGGCGCTTTGATCTTGGTGATTGCGACAACCGGCAAATCGGGTTCAGCAACGACCGCTGTACTAAATACCGCGCCCATCAACGCAGCAGCGAAGCATGCTGCCGTAGTCAGTTTTTTATGCATGGTTTCCCCCTCACAGGGTTGGTTTTGACGTATTTTTATATGCCGAAAAGTATCTTCAGGCGATCCTGGGACATCGGTACAACAACAGTACAATATCCGTTAATACACTTATATATAAGTATTATTCGAGAATGGCCAGCGTACTGGCCGGAAATACTAACATAGGCCGGAAACAGTTCGCCAGCGCCCGACACCACATTGATCGATACAAAACCTGCGTCAGTTTTCCTGCTCAGGCTCGGGTAACGATAAATTGATCCAGATAAAAATATTCTTCCTCTGGCCCTCCCTCGCCCGCGCCTTGGACTATGCTCTATGGGAGGTGTTTTCCATAGCAGGTTCCATAGCAAGGCTTTAACTGGCTATTCCGCACAGGAAAAACACCAGGAAAAACCATTAACCAGGCAATCTGGATAATCACAGGAAGGAGTAGAGATATGAATATAAAGAAGCATCATGTTTTGCTAATTGCCGCTCTGGCAACACTGGGCCTTAGCGCCTGCGACAAAGGCAAATCACCAGACGAAGGCACAGCCCCTGCTGCAACGGAGTCTAGTGCTCAAGGTGCAGCTGATGACGGCATGGATAACATGAACGACATGAAAGAGGATATGTCAGACACCATGGATCAGGCCGCTGACAGCATGGACGATATGATGGATCAGATGGGCAACGCTGCTGAAGATGCGATGGATGACGCAGAAGAGAGCATGTCAGAGGCAGCGGACAAGCTTAAGCAATAGCTTCTCTGTTTTTACGGGGTTTATTGCGGGCAGAACATTAACCGCAGGTTATTAACCGAAGAACATTAACCGCAGAACATTAACCAAAGCCCTTAAATACAAAAACCCCGGCAACCGCCGGGGTTTTTGATTTATCGGTCAGGGATACTAGCCGGTATACATACTTCCCAAGGATACAGTTCCTATCCTGAAACCTGCGGGATTAAGCGGCTGCCATCTTGCGGCGGCGACGCAACCCACCAAGCCCAAGAAGTGCGGAACCAAACAGCCATGCTGCGGCTGGAATAGGCACTTCATTGATGCCGGCAACGTAGATCTCACTGGTTGTACCGCGACCCCACTTGTCAGCAGCCCATCCTGTCGTGGTCCCAAAGATCTTCAAGGTTGTCAGATAGAAACCCAGAGTGATCTTGTCTGATACGACCTGAAGCAAATCCCAGCCCTGAGTATCAGTCCAGATACGCACTGACTGACCATTGGCGCTTGTATGGGGACCGTTGATGCCAACATTTGCAATACCTTTTTGGGCATCAAAGACAAACTTCAACACTTCATCAGCTTGCAAATTGTCATCATTGGAGGGATTACACTTGTTACCGGTTCCTGTGGTGGCATTGCTCGAAAGAGTCCCGCAAACACCAAGACCAGCTAAATTGCCGGAATCCAGATAAGCATTTGCCGCTTGACCGTTCTTGTAACCATAAACGTTGAGGTCACCAAAATTCAGCGGCTGCCCTCCACGCTCATTTTCATCGCCATCAAAATCGTAATCGTAGCTCGCCGCCATCGATAGAGTGGCACTGGATAGCAACAGAACACCTGCCAGAGACTGCAGTAATTTACCAAAACTTAATTTCATAACTAACTCCTAAAAAACGCTTACAACTCCTAAAACAACTTTCCGCATAGCTACCCCAACCCAGAAAACAACTTGTACCAACAGGGGCAAATGCGACCAAATCCACAAAGTGGAACTTAAAATCAAAACTGCTTAACAGGCAAAGTAAACGTAGTTCTCATTTTTGGGAAAGTCAAAAAATTAACCGCCCGAAAGGAGAATTTTTTAGCCAGGGAAGTTGATCTTGATCAGCAATGATCGCGAGAGATGATGAGGCACTACAAACAAGAGTAAAACATGCTCAGAAAATCCAACAACAAAACTCATTAAAATATGTTATTTATCAATCGGATAGGCGCTATTGTTAACGAACAGTTTAATTGCACAGCGAGACATCTCTTCAATCTGTGCCGAATCGGTGTAGATGCCGTCAATCAGCAGTTTGGCCATGCCGTGCAGCGCTCCCCAGATCACCTGCGAGGTGCGCAGCGGATTGTCACCAGCTATCAAACCGCACGCCTGCCAGCCACGCACCATATCGACCTGATGTTGAAAACAGGGGTAGGCAACATCGCGCAACTCCCTGGTGCTGTTTTGCTGCTTCCAGATGCTGCGCCCAAACATCAACTCGTACTCTTCCGGGCTGTCGACGGCAAACTGGATATAACCGAGAACATAGTCCTCAAATTTCTCCAGCATGGTTTTCGCCGGGTCGTCAAAGCCGAGGGTGGCCATCTGATGGCGGCGGCGAAACCCCTCGGCGGCAATGGCGCAGAGCAGATCATTTTTATCGGAGAAATGATGATAGGGAGCGGTGCGCGACACCCCTGCCCGCTCGGCCAATCGCCGCAGTGACAAATTCTCAATGCCGGCCTCGGCAATCAACTGTTTCGCCGCTACCAGCAGCGCCTGACGCAAGTCGCCGTGATGGTAGCTTGGCCGACCTTGCTGCGCGGGCGCGGCCTGGACGAAACCCTGTGACGGGTCTTTTAGCTGGCTTGCAGAAGCGTTTTGCGGGGAAGTTAGTGAACTCATAGGCGGCAATGTAACAATACATCTTGACAGTGTCAAAATGGCTCTTTAACCTGCTTTCCAAGGTCAACCAAATCGCCATGGTTGCCGTACAATTCGCAGCACGTACAGAGCTTGGCCAACGCGGCGGTTGCGGGCAGAAGAATTCGAAAAGCGCGCAAGACACAATCAACCGTCCTTAAAGAGGCGGGTAACGCCACATAACAGAATAACGATAAATTCGGAGTCAACCATGCCCCACAGCACCTACCCCAACCTGCTTGCACCTTTGGATCTGGGTTTTACCCAATTAAAAAACCGCGTTCTGATGGGGTCCATGCACACCGGTCTCGAAGAGGCCTCTGATGGCTACGAGCGCATGGCGGCCTACTTTGGCGAACGTGCCAAAGGCGGCGTTGGTCTGATTGTCACCGGTGGTATCGGCCCCAACACCGAGGGCGGCACCCACCCCAACACCAAAAAACTGGTCTCCGATGAAGATATCGCCGGACACCGCCAGATTACCGATGCAGTGCATGCCCACGACGGCAAGATTTGCATGCAGATTCTGCACACCGGCCGCTACGCCTACTCTCCAGACCAGGTCGCACCCTCGGCAATCAAATCGCCTATCAATCCGTTTACCCCGCGGGCGCTGGACGAAGCCGGCATCCACAAGCAGATTGATGATTTCGTTTTCACCTCAGTGCAGGCGCAAAAAGCCGGGTACGACGGCGTCGAGATTATGGGCTCGGAAGGTTATTTTCTGAACCAGTTTATTGCCGCTCGCACCAACCAGCGCGACGATGACTGGGGCGGCAGCTATGAAAACCGTATTCGCCTGCCAATTGAAGTGGTGCGCCGCGTGCGTGAAGCCGTGGGTGAGCAGTTTATTATTATTTTCCGCCTCTCAATGCTCGATCTGGTCGATGGCGGCAGCACTGCCGAAGAGGTTATCCAGCTTGGCAAAGCGATCGAACAGGCCGGCGCCAGCATTATCAATACCGGGATTGGCTGGCACGAAGCGCAAATTCCAACCATTGCCACCAAAGTTCCTCGCGCCGCCTTCACCTGGGTGACCGCACGCTTTAGAAAGGAGCTTTCGGTGCCGGTAATCACCTCCAACCGCATCAACACCCCGGAAGTGGCCGAACAGGTGCTGTCGCGCGGCGATGCAGATATGGTCTCCATGGCCCGCCCCTTCCTGGCCGACCCCGATTTTGTGATCAAGGCGCAGGAAAATCGCGCCGATGAAATCAATACCTGCATCGGCTGCAACCAGGCCTGCCTCGACCATGTCTTTAGTGGCCTGATGACCAGCTGCTTGGTCAACCCGCGCGCCTGTCATGAAACCGAGTTACATATTGTGCCCACTACCGCGGTAAAACAGATTGCAGTAGTCGGCGCCGGCCCCGCCGGGCTCTCCGCGGCCACCACCGCCGCTTCCAGAGGTCACAAGGTGACTCTGTTCGATGCTGCGGATGAGATTGGCGGGCAGTTTAATATCGCCAAGCAGATCCCCGGCAAGGAAGAGTTCTACGAAACCTTGCGCTACTTCAACAGGCAGATAGAGCTGACTGGAGTCGATCTGCGCCTGAACCAGAAAGTCACTGCCGAACAGCTGAACAATGGCGGATTCGACGAGGTGATTATTGCCACCGGCATCACGCCGCGAACCCCGGAAATCGACGGCATAGATCACCCCAAAGTGCTCAACTACCTCGATGTGATCGGCGCCAAAAAGCCGGTCGGCCAGAAAGTCGCCATTATCGGCGCTGGCGGCATCGGCTTTGATACAGCGGAATACATTACCCATAGCGGTGAAGCGACCAGCCAGAATATCCCGGCGTTTATGAAAGAGTGGGGAATTGATATGAGCTTTGGCTCGCGCTCTGGCATCGAGGGCGTCGCGGCGCAGCCTGAGCCCTCCCCGCGCGAGGTTTACCTGCTGCAGCGCAAGAGCTCAAAAGTGGGCTCCGGGCTGGGTAAAACCACAGGCTGGATTCACCGCGCAGGACTGGTAATGAAAGGCGTGCGCTTGATGCCCGGCTGCGATTACCAAAAAATTGACGACCAGGGTCTGCACCTGACGGTGGGCGACAGCGCCCAGGTTCTGGATGTGGATACCGTGATTATCTGTGCCGGACAGGACCCGCTGCGCGATCTGGTGGAGGGGCTGAATGTTCCCCACCATCTGATTGGCGGCGCCGATGTCGCCACCGAACTGGATGCCAAGCGAGCAATCGATCAGGGCACGCGCCTGGCGGCGCAAATCTAGTCTGTCATCTAAATTGTAATTTAGACGGTAATCCACAACCAACAACACCAAGTTGCAGAATAAACCTTGCAACCAGAACAGAGGCAACCGATCATGCGCGCTGCACAACCGCAGCGCCTATGGCCTACATACATAAATAACAGGCTAACATTAGAATCTAAGATACAAAGCTCATATAAAAAGTCTGATACCTGACCAAACTGGAACCCCAAACGATCATGCCCAACCAACCAGAGCAAACCATCAAGTTCCGCAATGCCCTCGGCAGTTTTGCCACCGGCGTCACCGTCATTACGGCTCTGGGCCAGGACGGGCAAAAAGTCGGCATGACCGCCAACAGTTTTAATTCGGTCTCTTTGGATCCAGCGCTGGTGCTGTGGAGTATCGGCCGCGATGCAAACTGCTTTGACGACTTTATCGCCGCCAAGGCATTTGCCATTCATGTGTTGGCCGCCGATCAACAGGACATTTCCAACCGCTTTGCCAAAAGTGGCGCCGACAAATTTGCCGACATCGACTGCTCCGAGGGTGTCTCCGGGGTGCCCATCCTGCCCCACTACAGCGCCTGTTTTCAGTGCAGCATTGAGCATCAATACGAAGGGGGCGATCATGTCATCCTGGTGGGAAGAGTGGTCGAGTTCAGCGACCGGGAACTTGAGCCGCTGCTGTTCTATCGCGGCAGATACAATAATTTTTAAACTCTGCCTTTTAAACTCTGCCTTTTAAGCTTGGGCTTTTAAATTCTGACGCTCAAGCGCTGGCTCTGTCAGCTATCGGCAAATAATTCCGCTAACTGCGCCAGCACCTGCTGCAATGGCTGCACATCCGCGTACTTGGCATTGAGATCAAACAGATTAGCCTGATGCGCCTCGGGGTTTCGATCACCCACCGCCTCTTCGGCAATCACCACCTGATAGTTGTGCTGCAAGCCATCCACCGCGGAGGCGCGCACGCAACCACTGGTGGTTAAACCTGTCACGACCAGCGAATCCACACCAAGCGCACGCAACTGATCATTCAGATCGGTGGCAAAAAAGGCACTGGCCCACTGCTTTTCAATTAATGGTTCGGTTTCACGGCGCTCCAGCAGCGGGTCGACTTTGACCCAGTGGCTGTCGGGCTGCAGTACATCCAGGGCTGGAACCTTGCGCCGGAAAACACTGGCCTGCTGGTCATTGTGATAGACCACCGTGGTAAAAAATATCGGCAACCCCAGCGCGCGAAAAGCGTCGAGCAGCTGCCTGTTGGCAGCAACTACCTCGGGGCATTTGGTCCCCAGCGGACAGTCAGGATCGGTAAATCCATTGATCATATCGACCAGCAGCAGCGCCGGGTTGGCAGTGAGACCCAATCGGTTTTGCTGAAGATTTTTTGACATCTTGCGCACCATGTTTTTATTTTTCACAAAAAAGCGGGCTGCCCTTTAAGGAACAGCCCGCGATCGATACTACCACTTTAAATGCTACCCGATTTTAAAAACGGTAGCTAAAGTCGACACCGTAGGAGTCCATCGCACCCGGGTGCACAAATGAGCCACCGAATTCAGGTGCTGGAATAATTTCTTCCAGATACTTTTCATCAGTGATATTGCGACCCCAGACCGTAACACCCCAGTTCTCGCCATCAATTGAGATACGCGCGTTGAGTGTGTCGTAGGCATCTCGCGACGCTTTGCTAAAGTCCTGAGTGATGGTGGCGCCAGGGTAGAACGCCTGCCAGATACTCGGAGTCGCTTCGCCCTGCAAGGTATGGAACGCCATTTCGCCCACGTGCTGCCAATCGAGACGTGCCGTCAGATTGATGCCGGAGCTGATTTCGGTTTCAAACTGGGCACCCAGATTGTAAGTACGATCAGGGGTTTGTGGCGCATCGTTACCCTCGGTAAGCGGGCGATGGTTATTGCGCTTGATTTCACTAGAGAGGAAACCGGCACCGCCAAATACGGAGAGGTTCTCGGTAACCACTGCGTTAAAGTCCATTTCAAAACCCTGAATCTGAACATCTTCAATGGTGGTCACGACACGCATCAAGCCAAATGGGCCGGCAAAGAACTCGAAGAACTGACTGTCTTCCACATCAGTGTTGAACACCGAGGCATTAAGGCGCAGACGGTTATCGAACAACTCCATTTTGCTGCCAAACTCATAGCTGGTTGAGACTTCTTTGTCGTACTCGTCTCTCACCTGCAGCTTGCCATCAACCAGCGCACCGGGGTTGGTACCATCGCCATTGTTGTTGTACCAGAAGTCGATCAATGCCTCACTGCCGATGGAGTTGAAACCACCGCTGCGGAAACCCACACCCCAGCTGGCATAGAGGTTGAGATCTTCAGCAGCATTCCAGCTCCAGGTCACCTTGGGCTGAAACTGGCTAAAGGTGGCGCTTCGGTTGGGGATGCCATTGGGGTTGGCGGCAAATGCCGGATTGATCGATCCAGTCGAGTTTACGTTCAAGCCAGAACCAGCGACATTGGGCACCTGGTTGTGCACATCGCGCTCTTCACGGTCATAACGCGCGGCAAACGCCAGCTCCATATCGTCGGAGATAGCGAATTCCATCTGACCAAACACAGCCATTACCGAGGTATCAAACTGATCATCAAACAGCAGATCGGTGGGGTTTGGACCGGTTGGGCCAACATAGGGCTGACGCAGGAAGCCATTGCCTGTATCGGCGCCGTAGGCAACCACAACCTGGCGCTCAATCTCAGCGGCATAAACACCGGCAATCCAGCTGATCGCCGCGTCGTCATCCGAGGTCAAACGGATCTCGAGGCTGGTGTCGGACTGATTGCGCTCCTGATACTGATAACCATCACAGGCAGTTGGTGTGTAGGGGCCATAGATGCCCTCAAACTCAACACCTGGAGGGAACACGCCAAATGGGGCGAAGAACGGACCAAACAGATCTTCACGACCGGCGCCACCCAGACCAGCGGGGGTATTATTCAAAGTTGAGCGATCCGCCTGACAGGCACTGGTTAACTCGTAACCGTAGAAAGTGGCACTGGTGCCATCAGACAGTAAATACTCTTCCAGATCGCTGTAGCTCAACACCACGCTGACATCAACGCCATCGCGATCCCAGTCGGCCTTAACCGAAAATTCGGTGGTCTCCTGTTCGTTTTCACCGGGAACATTGTTGGCAAAGGTAAATTCATGCTCGTTTACATCGGCAAAAAAACTTGGCCCAAGGCCGAAGTCGTTGGCAAAGGCAGGCAGTGCGAAAACCGCATTAAAGTTAATGGCACCACCGCTGACTTCACTCATGCCGGCACGGAAATCCAGTGACAACTCTTCGCTGACATCCCAGATCAGGCGGCCGCGAACTGTGGTGTCTTCAAGAAAATCCACCGAGCTGGCGCCGGTGTAGCTGTTTTTATAGTGGCCGTCAGTCTCGCGCTGGCTGACACTCAAACGGCCGAGCAGATTGTCGCTACCCAGCGCACCGCTGATCGCCAGGCTGCCATTGCGCGAGCCATTGTTGCCGGCGCCGAGCTTGAGATTGCCTTCAAACTCTGCATCGGGGCGGTTGGTTGTAACAATAATCGCACCGGCTACCGCGTTGCGGCCATAGAGTGCACCCTGAGGGCCTTTCAATACTTCAATCTGGCTCACATCCAGCAGCTCTTCGTTAAAGCCGTTTGGGTTGGTCACCAGCACGCCGTCGACCACATAGGCAAAAGTCGATTCCGCGTCGCGAGTGGACACGATACCGCGAATACTGACCTGGGTATCACCCACGTTCGCCGAGTCAACCATGGTCACATTCGGCATCAGGCTGATGAAATCACCCGGGCGCTGAATGCCCGCACTTTCGATTTGTGATTCGGTAAATGCAGTGACCGCAATGGGCACTTCCTGCAAATTCTCCGCACGCTTTCGCGCCGAGACCACCACTTCTTCAATCGCAATTTCGGCGACTGACGCCGTCGTCATCGTCGCCAACATCGCAACGACCAATGATTTTTTTGCATATTTAAATTTCATACTATCCCCCTGAATCAGGTTTGGTTGTTTTTAGACTTAATGCTTACTTATTGTTTTTATTACAGTTTTTTGGGTTTAAATTATTTCTTCTACGGTATTAGCGGCTACAGCATCAGCCAGCACCCAAAGCAGAGCCGATAAAGGTCGGTGCAACCGGCGCCGGCAAATGGGTTTCCGCTTCACAGCGGCCGCGAATCTCCTCCAGCTCTCCGCCGAAATTAAACAGCACATCATTGCTGCCGCGAGCGGCTGTCAATTCTGCTCGCAGTGTCTCTGTCGCGGCCTGATCAACGCTGCCGTCGGCGGCCAAAACCACCCCGTAGCGTCGCGCACCTTCCACCGTGACCAGCCTGCGTGCCACATCCTGACGCACCAACTCGGGATCGCGAGCAAATGGGTCACCCCAGCCGCCGCCACCCCAGGTATTGAAATAGAGCAGATCGCCAGCCTTAACCTTGACCCCCTCGACCTTGGCCGGCAACCACTCTTCAGTGCCGTCGGCACGGACCAGCTTTTTCGTCGAACGCAGACCGGTTTCGCCACCCAAAACACCCCAGGGAAATGTCAGCCAGCGCTCGTCGTGAATACCGATATCACCGTCGACAAGGAAGCGATAAGCAACACTCAGGCCGTTGCCGCCGCGATGCAATCCGGCGCCGCCGGAGTCGGCGATGGTTTCATAGCGTTCGATACGCAGCGGGAAATAAGATTCGATAAATTCATTGGGCACATTGGTAAAGCCCGGCCACAGCGAGTGACCATCCGGGCCATCCCCGACCGGGCGTCCAGGAACACCGCCAAAGCCGATCTGGAACAGCTGGAACCACTCGTTGCCCTTGCCCTCTCTGGTGTCATAACCGGAGAAAAACAGGTGCGGTGAATCGGAGAAACCGGCTGCGTTGAGCATCATTTCCGGCGCGCCCATGCCGAGCAGTGCGCCGAGCACATCAAAAATACGCCCCAGCGCATGGGTTCTGCCAGACAGCGCCGCGGGGTAATTGGGCTTTAACAGCGTGCCCTGGGGAATGCGAACATCAACCAGGTCGTAGAAGCCATCGTTAAAGACAATCTGCGGGTCGACAACGTTGATGGTGAACGAACCAAAGAACATCTTGAACATATCTTCGTTAAGGAAAAAGTTCACCGAGCTCTGGGCCTGCGGGTCGGTGCCGGCAAAATCGAAAATCGCCTTTTCGCCCTCGCGCCACATGGTGCACTTGATCTTGTAGGGCCCCATACCCATGCCGTCGTCGCAGAGATAGTCTTCAAACTCGCGCGGCTCTTCCGGAATAAACATACTGATAATATGCTTCATGGCGTCGTAGTTGCGCTGCAGCATAATATCCATGGTCGAAAACAGCACATCGTCGCCAAAGCGATCAGCCAGCTCAACGCAGCGCTTGGCGGCGGTGTTACAGGCAGCCACCAGGGCATTGAGATCGAAGCGGTTCCACTGTGGCGTACGCACATTGTGCAGAATCAGCTCCAGCAGATCACTTTGCAGCACGCCCTTCTTATACAGCTTGGTCGGCGGAATACGAATGCCTTCCTGAAAAATGGTTGTCGCCTGAATCGGGATTGAGCCTGGCACCATGCCGCCATTGTCCGACATATGACCAAACATTGCCGACCAGGCGATATGACGCCCCTGTTTAAACACCGGCACCAACACCACCCAGTCGGGCAGATGCGATACCGCCGCATTGCACATATAGGGATCGTTAGTGAGGATAATATCGCCCTCTTCGATCTCGTCGTTATAGGCTTCAAGGAATGGCCCGATAAACGAACCAAATTGGCCGACCACCATCTTGCCGTCTTTGTTGGCAATCATCGGGAAGCAGTCACCCTGCTCGCGAATACCGGGCGACATGGCGGTTCTAAACAACACTGCGTCCATCTCTTCGCGAGCATTACGTAGAGCATTTTCAATAATATCGACGGTCACGCCATCGACCTCAACACGCTGTAACGGGTTGTTGTTGGTTTCCAAAATGCTTGCAGTCATGATTATTTACCCCCGTGAGCGGCATCAGTGGCCGGATTAATCAGCAGATTGCCAACCGCATCCACCGAGGCGATATAGCCCGGCAGCACCACAGTGGTCGAATCCATCTCGCCGACAATAGCCGGCCCGGTCACCTGCAGACCCTGATGCAGCTTGGCGCGATCGTAGATATTGGCCGCGTGCCAGGCGCCCTCGTAATAAAATTTACTCTGGTGAATTTTGCACTCATCAAGAGTGGTGCCCGCCTGGCCCATTCGCCGCTCGGCAATGGCTTTGGATTTGGCCTTGGCTACCGCGCGGATCATCAGAATTTCATGGCCATCGCCGAGTTTAAAGGTAAACAGCTGCTCGTGTTCGGCATCAAACTGCTCGGTCAACAGCGCCACACCCTGTTGCTTGAGTTCGGCTTCGGTAAAGTCGATGGTGATCTGGAACGCCTGACCGGAATAGCGCAGGTCAGCCTGATAGGCAATTTCATGCTCGGAGGCGGGAATATTGTCCGCCAACAGCGCTTCACCCGCTCGCAGCTGCAATTCATGCAGATCTGCAGCAAGTTGTTCATCGCTGAGATCGCTGGCCATGGTCAGATAGGTACGCGCCGCCTCATCCTGCACCTGAGTAGTCGCATCACCGTAGGCGCACAGCACCCCCGGTCCCGGCGGAATAATCACCGGCCAGGCATTGGTCAGCACACCCAGTGCATTAGCGTGCAGTGGGCCCGCGCCACCAAAACCGACCAGTGCAAAGTCGCGGGGATCATAACCCTGCTCGACCGACACCAGACGCAGAGCGCCAAACATTGATTCATTGACGATTTTGACGATGCCCTCGGCCGCTTCCATCAGGTCAATACCCATGGCATCGGCAACGCTCTGCACCGCGGCAACCGAAGCATCGCGATTGATCTCCATCTTGCCGCCGAGCTGAACATCGGATGGCAAATAGCCGAGCACCACATTGGCGTCACAGACGGTTGGCTGCTCGCCACCCTTCATATAACAGGCGGGGCCGGGAACCGCGCCGGCCGACTCCGGACCAACGCGCAGCGCCTTGGTCAGTTCGGGAACAAAAGCAATGGAACCACCGCCGGCACCCACCGTGCGCACATCCACTGAAGGGGCTCGCACACGCACATCGCCAACAATGGTTTCGCGGCGCACCCGGGCGCGGGAGTTTTGAATCAAGGCCACATCGGTGGAAGTGCCACCCATATCGCAGGTCAGAATATTGTCGTAGCCGGCGCGACTGCAGAAATAAATCGCCCCGGAAACACCCCCGGCAGGCCCCGACATCAGCAGGTTAACCGGCGACACAGCAGACGCCCGCGCCGAGGCGAGACCGCCATCGGAGCGCAGGATAGAGAGCTGGGTATCTTCACCCATCTTGTCATTGA
>JALRJD010000232.1 GCA_023255165.1 Porticoccaceae bacterium
TACCTGAATCGACATCGAATTGCTCGCTATGGATTGCCAAGAGCGGAGACTGCGTTAAATTAGAATTAAGCCATCAGTCGATTTATGTTTTTAATGTAAAACAATTAGATCGGACTCGCAGCAGCCCCCCTACTGCCTAACCTGCCTCCATCCGGGCGGAAAGCCAAACCGACTGCTGCGCCATGGGTTGATATCCAACCCGCCGCGGCGCATATAGCGCGCATAAATATCCAGCTGTGTTGGCTGGCAGCGCTGCATGATGTCGCTGTAGATTTTCTCCACACACTGTTCATGAAAGTCCTGGTGCTGACGAAATGAGACCAGATATTTCAGCAGCCCGGCGCGGTTGATCGGTGTACCTTCATAGCTGATATAAACCGATGCCCAATCGGGTTGATCGGTTACCGGGCAGTTGGTTCGCAGCAGATGCGAATAGAGCATTTCGCTGCGTGATTCGCCCTGATCGAGCTGCAAAAAGTCGGGATTTGGTTCGTAGCAGTCGATGGCGATCTGCTGCTGATCCAGGCAGTGGCCCTGAGGTTCGCCGATGGGCCGAAAGCCGTTGTATTCGGCGAGCTGATAAAAGATAACTTCAACGTCGCCCTGCGCGGCGGCGCTGAGATCTGCTGTCATTACCTCTTTAACCGCTTGGGATGATTCGAAGTGGGTCTGGTTAAATGAGTTGAGGTAGAGTTTGAACGACTTCGATTCGACGATATTGACGCTGGTGCACGGCACCAAAAACTCGGCGATGGCAACTTGCGGCAACCCGTCGTTGTTAAGCCAGGAGATTTCAAAGCCGGTCCACAGATCCACGCCGATAAACGCTGGCAATGGGCCACCGCTCTCTTCCAGTTGTTGCCGCGCTTTGGCTCGGGGAATGGGATCAAGCAGCGTGGGGTCGTAGCGGTCGCGGTATTCGGTGACCTTGCCAAGCCCTGTATTTGAATAATCTGTACCGGAATAGTCTGCCATTAGCTGCGCAACCTCGAGCCTTTTTCAAGCAGGTTTAGCGCCACCGCAAACAGGATGGCCGAGAACAGACCGACCATGGCAAATGCCCAGACAATGTTGATATCACTTATGCCGGCGATGCCATAACGGAAGGCGTTAACCATATACAGTACCGGGTTAATCATCGAGACTTTGCTCCAAAAATCGCCGAGCAGTTCGATGGAATAGAACACGCCGCCGAGATAGGTAAGCGGCGTCAGCACAAAAGTAGGGATAATCGAGATGTCGTCAAAGTTGCGGGCAAAGACCGCATTGATCAGGCCGGCCAGGGAAAACATCAACGAAGTCATCAGCACTATGCCAATGGTGATCGCCACGCTGTGTACACTGAAGTCGGCAAAATAAAGCGACAGCACGGTGACAATCAGGCCAACACCCAGACCGCGGCTCATGCCGCCAACCACATAACCGGCGAGAATAATCCAGCTTGGCACCGGTGAAACCAGCAGCTCTTCGATATTGCGCTGAAACTTGGAGCCAAAAAACGATGACACCACGTTGGAATACGAGTTGGTGATCACCGACATCATAATCAGGCCCGGCGCCACAAACTGGATATAGGGCAAGCCCGACATATCACCGATGCGCGAGCCGATTAATTTACCGAAGATCACAAAGTAGAGAACGATAGTGATCACCGGTGGCAGCAAGGTTTGTGGCCAGATACGCAAAAAGCGATGAATTTCACGGCGCACGATGGTGACAAAGGCGATCCATTTTTGTTGGCTAGTCATGGCTCTCTCCTGTCAGGTTTTTCTCGACCATATTGAAAAACAGCTCTTCGAGTCGGTTGGTCTTGTTGCGCATGCTCAGCACATGAATGCCTTTGTCGCTGAGGGCGGCAAACAGCGCATTGATTGACTGGGATTTTTCCACTTCCACTTCAACGGTGTGGCTGTCGACCAGAGTTAGCGGATAACCTTCTATTTCAGGGCAAGCGCTCAGCTCTTCGCGAATATCCAGCACAAACAGTTCTTTATTAAGTTGCAGCAGCAGTTCACGGATGCTGGTGTTTTGCACAATCTGGCCGTGGTCGATAATCGCCACATTTCGGCACAGGCTTTCCGCCTCTTCGAGGTAGTGTGTGGTCAAAATAATGGTTGTGCCGCTGGCGTTGATCTGGCGTAAAAACTCCCACATTGAGCGGCGCAGCTCGATATCGACACCGGCGGTGGGTTCGTCGAGCACCAGTAGTTTGGGTTCGTGCATCAGTGCTCGGGCAATCATCAGGCGGCGCTTCATGCCACCTGACAGAGTGCGCGATGGCACCTGGCTTTTTTCCCAGAGGCCAAGCTGGCGCAGGTACTTCTCGGCGCGGCCAATGGCAATCTCTCGGGGAATGCCGTAATAGCCAGCCTGGTTGATCAGGATATCAATCGGCTTTTCAAACTGGTTAAAGTTAAATTCCTGCGGTACCACGCCAACCAGCTGTTTTGCCTGGGAGAAATCGGAATCGATATCGCAACCGAAGATACTGACACTGCCGCTGGTCTTCAGCACCAGCGAGCAGATAATGCCGATGGTGGTCGACTTGCCCGCGCCATTGGGGCCTAACAGAGCGAAGAAATCGCCGGGTTGAACGGTGAGCGAAATGCCCTTTAATGCCTGAAAATTACCCTCATAGGTCTTGCTCAGCTGATCAATTGCCAATGCCGGTTGCATAGATATTCCTGATGGTTAATACGAACGCTTATTGTAGCCGCGGATTGCGGATAAGTCCGGGTTTACTGAGTTTGAGAGGATAATTTTTACTCTGGCGGTGATTAATTAGGTAGTCCGCGAACTGTATTGGCGTCATAATACGCGCGTTCGGTCCACTGCCCCAATCATTATGCCGCGAAAAATTATCCGCCAGTTGCTTCCCGATATGGCAACCGTGCTTAACCACCCTTTCATGCGCTGGACCGCGCCTCTGATCCGTGACCCCAACATTATGCATCTGAACCGCGAGTCGGTCTCGCTGGCAGTG
>JALRJD010000365.1 GCA_023255165.1 Porticoccaceae bacterium
CTGATCAATTTCCGTGTGGGTGGCAAACACGCCGGCTACGGTGAAAGCCTGCGCCACAGTCGGCCCCTGCGCCTCTGGCACAATCACCGTCAGGCGCTGCCCTGGCTGCACATCCAGACTGGTTGCCAGCACCTCGGAGAGCAAAATCTGATTACCCTTGGGCACCTCGACTGCGGCTTCGGAAAGCACTTGCTGCAACCCCGCGGGCACTGCCTGCGCATCCAGACCCAACAGCTGGATAGGCCTGCTATTGTGTCGAAAATGCACCAGCCCGTTAACTTCAGCATAGGGCGTGACTTCGGTTACAGAAGGTTGTTTGGCAATCACTAACCCATCGCCGCGCCAGTCGGCCACGCCCTGCTGGTGAATCATCTGCACATGGGGAACCACCGAGAGTATGCGTTGGCGCAGTTCGCGATCGAAGCCATTCATTACCGACAGCACAATAATCAACAGTCCGACGCCGAGCACCAGACCACTGATCGCCAGCAGTGAGATAAACGACACCAACCGGTTGCCCGCGCCGCCCGCGGAGAAGTAGCGCAGCCCGACAAATAGCGAGAGGGGCTTAAACAACCGCGGCCTCCAATTCCACCAGCTGGCCATTAATTAAATTGACCTGACGATCCATGCGCGCGGCAATAGCGGGATCGTGAGTGACCACCACAAAGGCGAGATTAAGCGACTGGTTTAACTCCAGCAACAGGTCGAGAATAACTTCGGCGGTGCCAGGGTCGAGATTGCCGGTGGGCTCATCCATCAATACCACCGAGGGCGATGTCACCAGCGCCCGGGCAATGGCCACGCGCTGTCTTTCACCACCAGAGAGTTCCGCGGGCTTGTGCTGCACACGATCAGCCAGCCCTACTTTGTCGAGCAGCTGTTGCGCCCGTTGGCGTGCCTCAGCAACCGAAGCACCGCCGATCAAGCATGGCAAGGCGACATTTTCCAACGCGCTAAATTCGCCGAGCAGATGGTGAAACTGATAGACAAAGCCAACATGCTTGTTGCGCCAGCTGGCGCGATGGGAAACACTCAGCTGCTGCCAGTCGGTGCCGCAGACCATCACCGTGCCGGCGGTCGGGTCGTCAAGGCCGCCAAGCAGATTGAGCAAAGTGGTTTTACCGGAGCCGGATACCCCAACCACGGCGAGCTTTTCGCCTGGCCTAACGACAATATGGGTGTCGCGCAGAACCGGTACCAGAACCTCGCCCTGATAATAGTCGCGGCCGACTGCGCGTGCCTCCAGCACATAATCAGTGGTCATAGCGTAGCGCCTCCGCAGGTAGAACTTTGCCCGCACGCCAGGCGGGATAAAGTGTGGCGATAAAACTGATCAGCAGTGCGCCAGTTACCACGGCAAACACATCGCCGAGCAGTATTTTTGAAGGTAGCGCGCTGATCAGATAGATCGACGGGTCAAACATATAGCTGCCGCTAAGATGCTCAAGCAAGGCGACAATATCGCCAATAAAATAGGCCAGCAGGCAACCGAGCACAGTGCCGACGAGGATGCCCAAACTGCCCACGGCCAACCCCTGAATGACAAATATTTTTACCACCGTCGAGGATGTTGCGCCGAGGGTGCGCACCACGGCAATATCTTTACGCTTGTCCGAGACCATCAGCACCAGACTGGCAACAATATTGAAAGCGGCCACCGCGATAATCACCGACAGCAGCAGACTGACAATCACCTTTTCCATTCGCATGGCGCGGAACAGCGTGCCCATATCATCGCTCCAGCTGCGCCACTGTAATGCCGGGTCCAGCGCGCCACTGGCACGCTGAGCGCCGAGCCAACTATCTGCCAGAAAGGCGTCAGACAGTTCAATCTGCGCGCCCTGATAACGGTCACCCAGCTGCAACAGCTTCTGCCCGTCGCGGTAATGGATAAAGGCCAGCGAGCCGTCGACCTGGGCGCCAACCTGAAAAATACCGCTGACTGTGACGCGCTTGATGCGCGGAAAAACCCCTGCCGGCGTGACCGTCACTCTGGGCAGAGTCAGCTGCACTGTGTCGCCGACAAACAGATCCAGTTTGCGTGCGACCTGACTGCCAATCACCACCCCAAACTGCCCTTCCTGTAACTGGCCGACATAGCCACTGATCATACTTTCAGCAAGTTTTTCCGCGGTTTTTGATTGCGGGTCGAGCCCCTGAAGCACCAGTCCGGTTTGACGCTCATCGCGCGAGGCCATCACAAAGCTCTGCAACATCGGCACCACCGCGATAACGCTGGGCTGATTCCGAGGTTGTCGTGTCAATTGTTGTGGCGACCGCACTGTAGATTGCTGTGTAGATTGCTGTGTAGATTGCCCTGTAGATTGCCCTGTAGATTGCTCTGTTGAATGTTGCGTTAGCTGTTGTGCTAACCGGTCGATATCCTCAATGCTCAGCCCCTGACGACTGCTGACCGTAATATGCGGCACCACTTTTAGCAGGCGCATTTTGATCTCGCGATCAAAGCCATTCATCACCGACAGCACCACAATCAGTGCCATCACACCGAGCGCCATCGCCGCGAGGGAAAACAGTGAGATAAACGACACAAAGCCATCGCGTCGTTTGCTGCGCATATAGCGCAAACCGATAAAAAGCGGGAGGTTGGTTAACATGCAGGGATTAAACCCGAAAGCGGTATGACACACAACAACGCATGGTTTAATCGGGGCAGCGAGCGAAACCACGCCCTACAAAAAGCTCTCTATAGGGGGCTAATTTATAAGCTGCTAACCATGCAAAGCCTTGAGAGCAGTTTGAGGATCAGCATCGACAATTCGTAACAGTGCTTTGGCTGGGCCTGTTGGATGTCGGCGACCCTGCTCCCAGTTTTCAAGGGTTCGGTTGCTAACACCAATCAGCAGGGCAAAGCGGGCCTGAGACAGGCCGGTCTTTTCACGAATGCTTTTTACTTCCGGGTCCGGAAAAGCAAACTGCCGCGATGGCTTTGCCTTACCTTTAATAATGGCGTCCATCTGTCCGACGCTGGACAGCAATTCATCAAATATTTCTTTATCCATCACACCACCCTTCAATAATTTGTCTCAGCGCCTTTAATTGAGCCTGAGTGAGATTATCCTGTTTACCTTTGGCATAGGTATAAATCATACGGATATGCTCATCATCCACCACCCAGTAATAAATAACCCTGATGCCACCACTCTTACCGCGTCCATCAAGACTCCAGCGCACCTTTCTCAAACCACCTGAGGACTGGATGATCTGACCAATATCCGGGCGCTGGATCAGTGCCTCTTGCAATCGCCGGTACTCATCATCAGTCATGAGCTCTTTGATCAAACGGGTGAAAATTGGAGTTTCAACAATGATCATGGAATATACGCCAATGACGTATTGTATTCAAATTTTCTTGTCTGTGTCGTCATAGAATCCGGCCGCCTGATACCTTTCGATCGTCCCTGTGCAGCCTCTGTGAAGAACTGTCAGAAGCCGGGAAATAATGCCCTCGAAAGTCAGACTTTAATGCCGTACTGATCACAGGAATTTGTTTAAAACCAGTATGGCGCGGGCAACTTTTCAACCTTGGCCTACAATTAGGCTGTTAATTCCAGTTAAACGAGTAGCAAAGGAATGTTGGCTATGAAAAATCTGATTTTGGCTTTGGCCATTACCTTAACGAACGGCCTGTTGGGCGGCACCCTTGCCGCGGAGCAGATCACTCTGCCTCTGGGCGAGCAGACCCGGCAATCAGAGTTGCAGCTGCCTCAGCGGGGTATGCATAAAGATGCGGTGCAACGGGAGTTCGGAAATCCAGAGGAGATTACCGATGCGGTCGGCGATCCACCGATCAGCCAGTGGCGCTATGCGGATTACGTGGTCTATTTCGAGGGCAACTGGGTTATTCGCGCCGTGGTCAAGCACCGGGCGCAGGACGATAACTAGCGCTGCTTGGCCTCAAAGTGACGGTGTTCGCGGCTGACGCGATTGAGGCCGTTCATTGAGGCAATGCGGTAAGCTTCCGCCATGGTGGGATAGTTAAAGGTTGTACGCACAAAATATTTAATGCTGTTGGCTTCACCTTCCTGATTCATAATCGCCTGCCCAATATGAATAATCTCCGCAGCCTCTGCGCCAAAGCAGTGGATGCCGAGTATCTGCAAGGTCTCCTGATGAAAGAGAATTTTTAGCATGCCGACCTCTTCCCCGGAAATATGCGCCCGCGCGGTGTCTTTGAAATAGGCGCGGCCGATTTCATAGGGAATTTTCTGTTCGGTGAGTTCGCGCTCGTTCTTGCCAACGTAGCTGATTTCCGGGATTGTCCAGATGCCGGTGGCAACATCCTCAACACGATACTGATCCGCCATGCCGCACATATGCGACGCGGCAAAGCGACCCTGATCGTAGGCAGCGCCAGCCAGTGCCGGCCAGCCAATCACATCTCCGGCGGCATAAATATGCGGCACCGCGGTCTGGTAATCTTTGTTGACCTGAATCTGGCCGCGCTGATCCACTTCCAGCCCAATATTTTCAAGACCGAGATTTTTGGTATTGCCGCTGCGGCCGTTGCACCAGAGCAATGCTTCCGCATGGATACGTTTGCCCGACTTTAATTCCAGGGTGACGCCATTCTCGCCGGTGGTGACGCTGGCGTATTCTTCGTTGTGGCGCACCATCACGTTGAGATCGCGCAGGTGATAGCTCAGCGCATCCGAGATTTCATCATCGAGAAAACTCATCAACCACTCTCTGGTGTTGACCAGATCAACCCTTGTATCCAGTCCCGAAAAGATCGAGGCGTACTCGCAACCGATTACGCCGGCGCCGTAGATAATAATATTGCGCGGGGTGCTATCCAGACTCAGGATGGTGTCGCTGTCAAAGATATTCGGATGATTAAAGTCGATATCATCCGGGCGGTAAGGGCTCGACCCTGTGGCGAGCAGGAAATTTGCTGCCGTTACCGAGATCACTTTGCCATCGGCAGCGGTAATCGTAATTTTGTGCGCGCCAGTAAATTTGGCGCGGCCGGTGTAGGTCTGCACGCGATTGCGCGCGTAACCTTTGGTGCGCCCCTGTACCTGCTTGAGAATCACATCATCGGCGGCTTTCATTACCTCGGGAAACGAGAACCAGCGCGGCTCGCCGACGGCGCGGAACATCGGCATGGTGTTGTATTGCATCATGCGCCGAATCGAGTGTCGCAGCGCTTTTGAGGGAATTGTGCCGAGATGGGTGCAGTTGCCGCCAACCATCGCGCGTTCGTCGACCACGGCAACCCGCCAGCCCTGTTTGACCGCGCGTATTGCCGCGCCCTCGCCGGCCGGGCCACTGCCGATCACCACCAGATCATATTGATGTTTAGTCATTTCTGGTTCTCTTTTCCGGTTGGCCCGGCGGCGTTATAGGCCAAATCAGTACTATTTTGTTCATCGCATTTATTCGGATCACCGCCGCAAATATCACAGCTGTAGTTGGCTTCGCCAAGCGCGGCGCCGACGCCACCACAGGAACCGGAGATCGGCTTACGGCCCATCAGCACGCCCACTGCCATAGCTGTAATCAGCAGGGCAAATACAATAATGGTCAACAAAATTTCAGCCATGATTATCTCTCGCTGTGAGCAACTTGCCCGCTCAAATAGGGTTTGAAAGCGTCGCTGTATTCGACCTCAAACTGGTCGTTGCGGCGCACCAACATATAGACCGCGAGCGATTGCTGATTAGCCATTTCAAGCGCGGCTTTGTCGCCCATCACCAGAAATGCGGTGGCCCAGGCGTCGGCGTCACTGCAGCGCTCGCTGATCACAGTCACCGAGGCGAGACGATGGGTAATCGGCCTGCCGGTTCTCGGGTCGATACTGTGGGAATAACGCTGGCCATCTTTTTCAAAATAGTTGCGATAGTCACCAGAGGTGGCAACCGCCCCCTGCTGCAAACCGATAACCTCTTCCACCTGACCAAGAGTATCTGGCTTCTCGATCGCGATGCGCCAGGGCTGACCTTTAGGGTTGAGACCACTGACCCGCATTTCACCGCCCACTTCCACCAGATAATCGGGCAGCGCGAGCATCTCAAGCAAGTCGGCCACCTGATCCACGGCGTAGCCTTTGGCTACCGCGGAAAGGTCGAGACGAATAGGCAGTTGCTTGCCAATTACTTGGTTGTCGTTATTGATTAACAGGTGTTCAAAGCCGCTATTGGCCAGGGCCTGATTAATTTCATCGTCGCCGGGAATGCGATCGCCAGTCGCCACCGGACCAAAGCCCCAGAGATCGACAATCGGCCCAACGCTGGGATCGAATGCCCCGCCGCTCTGCTGCCACACTGTGCGGCTGGTTTGCAGCACATCCCACAGCCCGGCGGAGGCGGTCATCTGCTCGCCGGCGGGCAGGCGGTTAAACTGGCTCAGTTCCGATTCGCTCTTGTAGGTCGACATGGAGAGATCGACCCTGTTCAGTGCGTTGTCAATTTGTTCAGCCAGATCCGCTGGCGCCGGCTGCTCGGCAACCACGGTGATATGGTAGCTGGTGCCCATCTTGGCGCCGGAGATATGAATAACCTCTGGCGCGTGATCACAGCCAGCCAACAGCAGTGTTGTCAGAACCGCAGAAAGCAAAAACGAGGCTCTCGCGAGCCCCGTTATTTTAGCGATCGTATTGATCATCGCGATGTTACCCGCCGAAGTCGTCGAGCAGGATATTTTCATCCTCAACACCGAGATCCTGCAACATCTTGACCACTGCAGCGTTCATCATCGGTGGCCCGCACATGTAGTATTCGCAGTCTTCAGGTGCTTCGTGGTTCTTCAGATACTGCTCGTACAACACGTTGTGAATAAAGCCGGTAAGTCCGTCCCAGTTATCTTCTGGCTGCGGATCCGACAATGCCAGATGCCACTCAAAGTTGTCGTTCTCGGCCGCCAGCGCATCGTATTCATCATCATAGAAACACTCGCGCAGTGAGCGCGCGCCGTACCAGAAGCTGATTTTACGGTCGGTTTTAAGCCGCTTGAGCTGATCGAAGATATGCGAACGCATCGGCGCCATACCCGCTCCGCCGCCGATAAAGATCATCTCATTGTCGGTATCTCTGGCGAAGAATTCACCGAATGGACCGTACACGGTAATTTTGTCGCCGGGCTTGAGGCTAAACACATAAGATGACATCTGCCCCGGAGGAATGCCCTCGGATCGTGGTGGTGGCGTGGCAATACGAATATTAAATTTAACCACACCCTTCTCGTCCGGGTAGTTGGCCATTGAATAGGCGCGAATAACCGGCTCGGTGACAATTGACTCGTAGTTAAAGAAGCCAAAGTGGTCCCAGTCGCCGCGGTATTCCGGCTCGATATCAAAGTCAGAAAACTTGATATGGTGTGGTGGACATTCCAGCTGCACATAACCACCGGCGCGGAACTTGACATCCTCGCCCTCTGGCAGGCGCAGGGTCAGCTCTTTAATAAAGGTGGCAACATTGGGGTTTGACTCAACGGTGCACTCCCAGCGCTTGACCCCGAAGACCTCTTCAGGCACTTCGATTTTCATATTGTGCTTGACCGCAACCTGGCAGGAGAGTCTCCAGCCTTCGGCGGCTTCACGACGATTAAAGTGGCTCTCTTCAGTGGGCAACATGGAGCCGCCACCGTCGGTGATCACACATTTACATTGTGCGCAGCTACCGCCTCCACCACAGGCCGAAGGCAGAAACAGCCCGGCGCCTGACAGTGTCTGCAGCAATTTGTCGCCTGCGGGCACGGTGATGGTCTTTTCGCCATTGATCTCAATACTGACGTCGCCGGTTGCTACCAGCTTGCTGCGAGCGGCCAAAATAAAGGCAACCAGCGCAAGGATAACCACGGTAAACATGGCTACGCCGAGGATAATTTCGATACTCATGAGTAGTTACTTCTCCGTAATCAGAGGTCAATGCCGCCGAACGACATAAAGCCCAGGGATATCAGGCCAACAGTGATAAATACGATTCCCAGCCCCTGCAGGCCTTCCGGAATATCGCTGTACTTAAGCTTTTCGCGGATACCGGCCAGCACCGCAATCGCCAGCGCCCAGGACAAACCGGAACCAAAGCCGTAGACCACGCTTTCAGCGAGGTCATAACCGCGCTCAGCCATCAGCAGCGAGCCACCGAGGATCGCACAGTTCACTGTGATCAGCGGCAGAAACACGCCCAGTGCGTTGTACAGCGCAGGCACATACTTATCGAGAAACATTTCCAGTATCTGCACGATGGCGGCAATCACACCGATAAAGCACAGGTAGACCAAAAAGCTCAGATCCACATCCGGCAGACCGGCCCAGGCCAGCGCTCCGTCTGACAGCAGGTAGCCGAGCAGCAGGTTGTTGACCGGCACAGTAATGGTCTGTACCACAATGACCGCAATGCCCAGACCAATCGCCGCATTAATTTTTTTCGACAGTGCAATAAAGGTACACATGCCCAAAAACATGCTCAGGGCGATATTGTCGATAAAGACCGATCTAACCAGCAGGCTTAAATAATGTTCCATCACAGCACCTCACTTGGTCGGCTGTTGGCGGTAATCTTGAACTCCGCGGCTTCAACCTGATTCTTCTTCCAGGTGCGTAGCGCCCAGATAATCAAACCGATCAGGAAGAACGCGCTGGGTGGCATTAACATCATGCCGTTGGCCACATACCAACCACCCTCAGTGGAGACTTTAAACACCTCGTAGCCCCACAGTTTGCCGGCGCCAAACAGCTCGCGGATAAACGCAAGCAACATCAGTATCGCACTGTAACCAAGCCCATTGCCGATGCCATCCATAAAGCTCGGCAGTGGCGGATTTTTCATGGCGAAGGCTTCGGCGCGACCCATAACGATACAGTTAGTGATAATCAAACCGACAAATACCGACAGCTGCTTGCTGATATCGTAAGCCACGGCTTTCAATATCTGATCCACCACAATTACCAGCGAGGCGATAATGGTCATCTGCACAATGATACGGATGCTATTGGGTATATGGTTTCGAATAACCGAAACAAAAAGGTTGGAAAACGCGGTTACCGTGGTCAGCGCCAAACACATAACAAAGGCAACCTTCATGCTTGAGGTTACCGCCAGTGCGGAACAGATACCCAGTATCTGCAGCGCAATCGGGTTGTTATTGGCTACGGGTTCGAGCAGCGTGTCTTTCATCTTTGTTGCCATCGATCAGGCCTCCCCGGATTTCAAGTGGCTGATAAGAGACTGAAAGCCCTGATCGCCAAGCCAGTAATGAACAAGGTTATTGACACCGCGGGTGGTCAATGTGGCGCCCGCGAGTCCGTCGATCTGCGACTCGGACCCAGCACGAGTCATATCCGCCTTGCCTTTGATAACAGTGAGAACCACCTGGCTGTCGTTGTAGGCGCGCTTTCCAACCCAACTGGCTTTCCAGTTTGGATTATCCACTTCGCCACCCAGTCCGGGCGTCTCCGCATGTTCGTAAAAGCCGATTCCGGCAA
Organism: Porticoccaceae bacterium; assembly: GCA_023255165.1. GTDB lineage: Bacteria > Pseudomonadota > Gammaproteobacteria > Pseudomonadales > Porticoccaceae > HTCC2207. The sequence goes on from JALRJD010000365.1 coordinate 9,449, forward strand.
CGGTTTCAAGATCAGATTCCAGCGCCAGAAAACCATAGAGCGTCGACCACAGGCCGTAACCTTTGACCGGCAGTATGATCTTGTCGATGCCCTGCTCACCTTCCACTATATAAACAGTGGCATAGTTGGCGCGACGCTTGAGCTTGGCGATATCCTCATCCGCGGCAATAGCGGTGGACAGTGCCGGATCTTTGGCTGCCTTGCGCTGATCGTAGCTGGCTGGGTCAACCGCATCGGTAAAGCGACCGGTATCGAGATCGACAACGCGGGTGGTGATCTGCTCGAACTGGGTCTCGACATCGACACCCTCTTTGAGCAAGCCAGCCGAAGCGAGAATATTGGTTTTCAGATCCAGCAACTTGTTAGCCTGCTGGGTCGGCCGCAACAATACTGCCGCACTGGAGACCACCACCGCGCAGATAACGCAGAGCAGTAGCGCAACACCAAAGGTTTTTTGAATAGAGTCATTAGCCACGGGCCAGTCTCCTTTTGATATTTCCTTGAACCACAGCGTGATCGATCAGCGGCGCAAACAGGTTGGCAAACAGGATGGCCAACATCATGCCTTCCGGAAACGCCGGATTGACCACACGAATCAGGATTACCATCACACCGATCAACATACCGAACCAAAACTTGCCGGTATTGGTCATCGCGGCAGAGACCGGGTCGGTGGCCATAAAGATGGCGCCGAAGGCAAAGCCGCCAATCACCCAGTGCCAGTAGAACGGCAGAGCAAACATCGGGTTGGTCGATTCAATATTGTTAAACAACATGGATAACAGCGCGGAGCCAACCAGCACACCGCTGATAATGCGCCAGGATGCAATGCGCATCACCAGCAACACCACGGCACCGATGAGAATCGCCAGAGTTGAGGTTTCACCGATTGAGCCCTGAATGGTACCGAGGAATGCCTGAGTCCAGGTCACGCTCTGCTCAAGCGCATCGACGCCAGCAGTGGCGGCAACAGAGAGCATGGTGGCGCCGGTGTAACCGTCAACCGCTGTCCATACTGCATCGCCGGACATATAGGCCGGATAAGCGAAATAGAGAAATGCACGGCCGGTCAGAGCCGGGTTGAGGAAGTTTTTGCCGGTACCGCCAAAGACCTCTTTGCCGATCACAATACCAAAGCTGATACCAACAGCGACCATCCACAGCGGCAGATCGGGTGGGCAGCACAGCGCAAACAACACTGAGGTAACAAAGAAGCCTTCATTGACTTCATGACCGCGAATGCTGGCAAACAGCACTTCCCAGAAACCACCAACAATAAAGGTCACCATATAAATCGGCAGGAAGTAAGCCGCACCGTGAACCAGGTTATCCCAGATACTGGTCGGATCGTAACCGGCCAACATGGCGATAAACACACCGCGGCCGCCATCCTGAGCCATCATGCCCATATCCGCCATAATGGTATTGGCCTGGAAGCCAACGTTCCACATACCAAAGAACATGGTCGGGAAAGTTGCCAGCCAGACGGTGATCATCACCCGCTTGAGGTCGATGCCGTCGCGAACATGGGAGCTGTTTTTGGTGACATCAGCAGGTTTGAAAAGACCGGTGTCGATAGCTTCAAACAGTGCATACCATTTTTCCCACTTGCCACCCTTGTGAAAATGCGGCTCTAATTTATCGAGAAGATTACGCAACATGGTCTTAACCCTCCTTCTCTATTCTGGTCAAATTATCACGCAGGATCGGACCGTACTCGTATTTGCCAACGCAGACATAGCTGTAGAGACCAACGTCATCTTCATCCAGCTCCAGACAGCCCAGCTTTTGAGCCATTTCGGTATCACCAACAATCAACGAGCGCAGCAGCTGGATCGGTAAAATATCCAGCGCGGTAACATCTTCATAGCCACCCACCGGCACCATGGCGCGCTCGCTGCCGTTGGTGCTCGAGGTCATATTGAAAAGTTTTTTGCTCAGTGAAGAGATATAGATTGGCAGCGCGGAATGGTTGTTCACCCCCGCTCTGAGGTAGTGCAGGAAGGAGCGCTCGCGACCTTCGCGAATCACCGATACCTGACTGTGGTAGCGACCGAGGAAAGCAAATTCCCCCGATGCTTTGCGACCGGAGAGAACCGAACCGGAAATCACCCGATTTTCATCATTTTTCAGTTCACCGATCACCAACTGATTGAGATTGGCGCCGAGACGGGTCTTCAGCAGTCGCGGCTGATTGACCTGTGGGCCACCCAGAGCAACCACTCGACTGGTATCAACGGTGCCGCTGGTAAACAGTGCGCCAATGGCAATCACATCCTGGTAGCCGATAGTCCATACGGTTTTGTCAGCGCTAACAGGATCGATAAAATGAATATGGGTTCCGGCCAGACCTGCAGGATGTGGGCCGGCGAACTGGTGGCTGTGAACACCTTCAACTGTTTCACCCGCAACAGTGGCATCGGCTGCAGTACAAAGATGCACCGGGCCATCGGTCAGGCGGGTCAGGACGGTTAGTCCGTTGGCGAAGTCTTCACCACGCTGAGCGATAATGACTGCAGGGTCGGCGGCCAGTGGATTGGTATCCATGGCGGTGACAAAAATCGAGGCTGGACTGGTCTCAGGCGCAGGCACTTTGGCGTAGGGTCGTGTACGCAGCGACACCCACTGGCCGGAGTTCACCAGATTCTCAACCACTGCGCTGCGATCCAGCGACACCAGCTGCTCAGCTGAATATTGGGCAAAACTCTCCGCCTCGTTGCCATCGACATCAATCACCAGGGATTGGAACACACGGCGCTCGCCGCGGTTGATCGCCGCCACTACTCCGGCTGCGGGCGCGGTGTATTTGACACCGTCGGTCTTCTTGTCGGTAAACAGCAACTGACCCAACTTGACGCGATCACCTTCGCGCACAGCCATGGTTGGCTTCATGCCCGGGTAGTCAAAACCTACCACTGCCACCTGACCGATCACTGGGCCATCGTGAATAACCTGCTCTGGATTACCAGCTATAGGCAGGTCTAATCCGCGACGGATTTTTATCATAGGAATTACCTAATATTCAAAATTGACGTTTGGGCTGTACAGCTAAAAATATGGCCGCGACTTGAACTGTTGCAGTCCAAAAAGCGGGTCGTTTTAGCTTAGTGTCGGCAGACAGAATGCGAGCAGTGTTTGCCGTTTAAAAGATCGGCGGGATTATAAAGGTCTGAGCGCTGCGATTCCAGTCTCGAAGGCGGTTAGAAAAGCTAAAGTGGGCAATATTTGCGTTATTTCAATTGCCGCAGTCATGAATTGATTTCAGCGGCCGGGAAACAGTGGCGCGAGCGCTGGTTTAACCAAAAACAGAGCTCGCTACAGTTGCTGTAACGAGCTCCTGCGGACCTGCTTTTGGGATTAATTTTTGGCCACACTGGGATAGGTCGGCCAGCTGACGCCGGCAAACTTCTCCAGACAGCGAACCACCTGGCAGCTGTAGCCAAACTCATTGTCATACCAGCAGTAGAGCACACAGCTATTGCCCTCGACGATAGTGGCCTGGGAATCGAGCACACAGGCCTGACGTGAGCCGACAAAATCAGTCGATACCGCCTCGGTGGAAATGGTGTAGCCGATCTGCTGTTGCAACTCCGAGTGCAGCGCCTTCTGGCGCATAAATTCATTCAACTCCTCAACACTGGTGTCGCGGCCAAGCTGAAGGTTGAGAATCGCCATCGAAACATTGGGCGTTGGCACCCGAATCGCATTGCCGGTCAGCTTACCCTTGAGCTCGGGAATCGCCTTGGCTACCGCTTTGGCCGCACCGGTGGAAGTGAGCACCATATTCAGTGGCGCACTGCGACCGCGGCGATCGCCCTTGTGGTAATTATCGATCAGGTTCTGGTCGTTGGTATAGGCGTGAACGGTTTCAACATGGCCGCTGTTGATACCAAACTCATCGAGCAGACATTTCAGCACCGGAACAATGGCGTTGGTGGTACAGGAGGCCGCCGAGATAATCGTGCGCTCCGGGGTAATTTCACTGTGGTTGACACCAAATACAATATTTGGAATATCGTCGCCCGCCGGTGCGGTGAGCAATACCTTGGCAGCGCCGGGCCGCAGATGACCGCTGAGCCCGGCGGTGTCTTTCCAGACCCCGGTGTTATCGACTATCAACGCATTGTTGATACCGTAGTTGGTGTAGTCGATCTCATCCGGGGAGTTGGCGTAGATCACCTTGACCGGATTGCCGTTAATCACCAGCGTGTTCTCATCTTCCAGCACACGAATGGTGCCTTTGAACGAGCCGTGCACGGAGTCACGGCGCAACAGTGCGGCACGTTTTTCCAGATCGTTGTCGACCTTGCCTTTGCGGATAACAATCGCGCGCAGTCTCAGCACATCGCCACCGCCGGCCTTGTCGATCAAAATTCTCGCCACCAGTCGACCAATCCGGCCAAAACCATAGAGCACCACATCCTGAGGCTGCGGCAGCGGCTTGATATCGGAGCCAATAATAGCTTTCAGTTCGTCGCTGACAAACTCGTCAAGACTGCGACCATTGCCAACCGTTTGGTACTTGACCACCATCTTGCCGAGATCGATGTGAGCCGGGCCAAGGTGCTGCCGGGCAATCGCTTCAATCATTGGATATGAGTCAAACTCGGACAGTTCATTCTGCTCCACCTGACGCACCCGGCGATGGAATTTCATCAAGTCGGTGACCGACTTGTTAACCATGCTGTTGCCGTACATATAAGTGGAGACATTGCGCTCGCGGTAGAGCTTGCCAATAATCGGAATCATGCCTTCAGCAAGGGCTTCACGCTGTTTCCAATCTTTAAAAAAATCGTCTGGGAGGGGTCTCTTCTGGTCAATCACTGGCCGGTCCTTTTCAAGCTGATTGTTGAGGGCGCAATTATCGTGGACATTTATCAGTCAGGCAACCGCGAACGGACTAAAACCGATTAAAATGGGCGATGAGATCAAGATAGAGAATATTCCTACTATCAATAGCCCTCCCCGAGTAAAATGCCCGGCCGTGCACAGCAACAGGGTGCGACATTTGTTCAGACACTTCTAAAAACACTGCAGGCCTATGACAACTTTAGACTCAGCGACCATTCTCAGCCTGAACTTATCGGCTCGACCCGGCGACAAAAATCACTGGGGTGAGCTGCAGGCAGCCGGCCGTGCTCTGGCCATAGCCGAAGCGGCCCGGCAGTTTACGGGGCTCAGTGTACTGGTCACTGAAACTGCTCGCGAGGCATCGGCGCAGAGTCGCATGTTGTCATTTTTCAGCGCTCGGCTGGAACTGCCGATTCTCAATTTCCCCGACTGGGAAACCCTGCCCTACGATATTTTTTCGCCGCACCAGGATATTGTCTCGGCGCGACTGCAAACACTGGCCAGCCTGCCCAGTGCACAACATGCGCTGTTGATTGTGCCGCTGCCAACGCTGATGCACAGGCTGGCACCAACCGACTTTATTGCCTCGCGCACCTTTGCCTATAAGGTCGGCGAACTGCTCGATCGCGACCAATTGCAGCAACAGCTCTCCCGCGCCGGATACAACCGTGTCGAAACGGTTTATGAGCACGGCGAGTACGCCTTTCGCGGCTCCCTGATCGACATCTACCCGATGGGCGCCAAGCAGCCCTTTCGCATCGACCTGCTCGACGACGAGATCGAAAGTTTGCGTCTATTCGATTCCGAATCGCAGCGCACCACCGAGAGTGTCAATCAGATTGAACTGCTGCCGGCTCGCGAGTTTCCCCTCGACAAGCAGGCCTGCAATCAATTTTTGAATAACTGGCACGAGCACTTTGATCAGGATCCGGGCAAATGTCCGGTCTATCGCGATATAAAGGATGGTGTTGCGCCTCAGGGAATCGAGTACTACCTGAGCCTGTTTTTTCAGCATACCGCCACGCTGTTTGATTATCTGCCGGAAAAAGTACAGCTGTTTAGCCATGTGGGAATCGAGGATGCCGCCCTCTCCTTTTGGCAAGACACCAATGCCCGCTACGAAGAATATGGTGTCGATCCAACCCGGCCGATTCTGCCGCCAAAGGAACTGTTTCTCGGCGTCGAAGAGGTTTTCCAACGAATCAAGCAACTGCCGCGAACCGAGATTGGCCGCCAGCCCGCCGAGCCGGGTTCCGGCAGAGCCAACTACAATCTGCGCGCCGTGCCGGATGTGGCGATCAATTCCAAGCTTAGCAACCCGCTCTCCAAGCTAGCGGAATTCGCTGAGGGCTTTGCTGGCCGCATACTGTTTTGTGCCGAATCCGCCGGCCGTCGCGAAGTGCTCGCCGGGCTGCTGAAAAAAATTGATATTGTCGCCAGCGAAGTGGACAACTGGCAGGCATTTTTGCAGACAGACAAACGTTTTTCGGTAACCACCTACCCGATCGACCAGGGTGTCTACTGCCCGGATCAGGGTATCTGCCTGATCACTGAGGGCGAGCTGTTTGGTCAGCAGGTAATGCAGCGCCGTCGCCGCTCGAAAGCCTCTGAATCGCCCGATCAAATCTTTAAAAGCCTCGCCGAGCTGCAACATGGTGCGCCAGTGGTGCATATGGATCACGGTGTCGGTCGCTTTCAGGGTCTGGTTACCCTCGAGGTCGACAAATCCGCCCAGGAATTTCTGATGTTGGTCTACGCCAACGACGCCAAGCTCTATGTGCCGGTCTCATCCTTGCATCTGATCAGCCGTTTCGGTGGCAGCGACCAGTCGATGGCGCCGCTGCATAAACTGGGTACCGATAAATGGAGCAAAGCCAAAGAGAAAGCCGCACAACAGGTGCGCGACACGGCGGTTGAACTGCTCGATATCTATGCCCGACGGGCGGCCAAAAATGGTTTTGCCTGCGAGGATAACGAAGAGGATTACCGCAAGTTCAGCGCCGACTTCCCCTTTGAAGAAACCGCCGACCAGCTCGAAGCCATCGACGCAGTGCGTCGCGATCTGCTTAGCCCGCAGCCCATGGATCGACTGGTCTGTGGCGATGTAGGCTTTGGCAAAACCGAAGTCGCGATGCGCGCCGCCTTTACTGCGGTCTCAAGTAGCAAACAGGTGGTGGTGCTGGTGCCGACCACATTACTCGCCCATCAGCATCTGCAAAATTTTCGCGACCGCTTTGCCAACTGGCCAGTGACCATCGAAGAGTTGTCGCGCTTCCGCACCCCTCAGGAACAGGAGCAGGTAATTGCCGACACGGAAAATGGCAAGGTGGATATTTTGATCAGTACCCACAAACTGTTGCATGCGCAGATCGACTTTAAGCGCCTGGGGCTGCTGATTATCGATGAAGAACACCGCTTTGGTGTACGCCAGAAAGACAAGATCAAATCACTGCGCAGCTCGGTGGATATTCTCACCATGACCGCGACCCCGATTCCACGCACGCTCAATCTGTCGATGCACGCGGTGCGCGACCTCTCGATTATTGCCACACCGCCGGCGCGGCGGCTGTCGGTAAAGACCTTTATTCGCCAGCAGGAAGATCGCGTTACCCGCGAGGCGGTGCTGCGGGAAATTCTCCGCGGCGGCCAGGTCTATTTTCTGCACAACGATGTTAAAACCATCCGTCGCACCGCCGATGAGTTACAGCGCCTGATTCCGGAAGCGCGCATCAATATCGCCCACGGGCAGATGCGCGAGCGCGAGCTGGAACAGGTGATGTCGGACTTTTATCATCAGCGCTTCAATCTGCTGGTGTGCACCACCATTATTGAAACCGGCATCGACATTCCCAGCGCCAACACTATTTTGATTGAGCGCGCCGATAAATTTGGCCTCGCCCAGCTGCATCAACTGCGCGGTCGCGTGGGTCGATCTCACCACCAGGCCTATGCCTATCTGCTGACCCCGCCACCAAAAACCATGACCGCTGATGCACTGAAACGGCTGGAGGCGATTTCCGCCGCCGATCATCTTGGCTCCGGGTTTACGCTGGCCACCAACGATCTGGAAATTCGCGGCGCTGGCGAACTGCTCGGTGAAGAACAGAGCGGCCATATTCAGGCGATCGGCTTTACCCTCTATCTGGAGATGCTCGAGCGTGCGGTGAATGCCATTAAATCGGGCAAGCAGCCGGAACTGGGCGCCGCTCTGGACGAAGGTATTGAAGTCAATTTACATCTGCCGGCGCTAATTCCCGACGACTACCTGCCCGACGTCAATATGCGCCTGACGCTCTACAAGCGCCTTGCCAACTGCCAGACCGCCAGCCATCTACATGAATTGCAGGTGGAGATGATCGACCGCTTTGGATTGCTGCCGGAACCGGTGAAAAATCTGTTTGAACTGGCCGCTTTGCGCCAGACTGGCGAACGCCTCGGCCTGCTTAAAATTGAGGCTGGACCCAATGGCGGACGACTGAAATTTAGCGCCAGCACTCCGGTGGAGCCGATTACTATTATCAGGATGGTCCAGGCTCAGCCCGGTACATTCCGCTTGCAAAATAATGATCAACTGAGTTTCACTATGGACATGGAAAGTGCTGCAGAGCGCGTTGCAACTTTGACCGCGATACTCGAACAACTGATGCCCACTGAAGGTGACCATTAAGCAGCGCCAACCGATCGGCTTTTGCAAAAGACAGGATATCGATGACCACAGTTAAGCGACTCGGACCAACGCGGCGGCCAATGTGGCTGCGTGATTTGCTGTTGCCATTTTCCGCGCTGTTGGCACTCTATGTTCTGTTGGCGCCACTGAGCAGTTTTAGTCGGGCGCAAGATCAATCACCCGAAGAGAGCCCGCCATGGTATCAGGTTGAGGTGATTATCTTTACCCAGCAGGGCTATGCCGGTGAAGAGCAGCCACCGCGCACAGTTCAGCTCGATTTTCCGGGAAACAGCCTTGAGCTGGGTGAGCCCGGCGAAACGGCGGAGCATAATTTCCCCGTCGCCGGTGGCGGCATGATCGCAGCACCCACAGAGCCTCTTATCCCCAGAGTTTTAGTGCAAGACCCGGCCCTGACGCTTGCCACAGAGCCGGCAACTGAACTCTCTCCAGAAGCACAAACAGCAGCGGATGACTATGATCTGGCGCGGGTCAATGCTGAAGATGCCGCCTACCTGAGCAATAATCTCGCCGCAAGTCAGCAGCCCTACACCCCGATCTATGAACCAACCTTTATCAAACTGCCCCGCGAGGTGCGCAACCTCAATGAGAGTGCAACCGCACTGGCGCGACAGCCGCAGTACAAGGTTGTGTTTCACGAAGCATGGCGCTTTGCCGCGGACCAAAATGGACAAGATCCCTGGGTTATTATCAGAGCCGGCAAGCAGCATCAGGATCGCTTTCAGATTGAAGGCAGCCTGCGCTTTTACAAGTCACGCTTTTTGCACTTCCAGTCCGATCTCTGGTTGCTGGAATTTGATACCGAAAATGGCAATGGCGCCGGCAATGAAGGTGAGGATGAGGACGGAATAAAGAGCGCAGCGACAAAACTAATCGAATTGCCAGCGTTTCCGCTTCGTGAAGAGCCCAGCCTAAGCGACAACCATATCGTCGGCGAACTCCAGTTTGACCCGGCGCGCATCAATGATTTATTACTTGATCCACCCGTCAGCATCGGCATTAGCGATAATCAGATGCCAGACATTGAGTTGGCGAGTGAAGAACCCGAGCAACAAAAGCGTCCAGAACCCGCGAAAAAATATCCCGTCTCCGAACTGTGGACCTTTGATCAGTCAAAGCGTATCGAAGAACAGCAGAGCTACTATATAGATCACCCGAAAATGGGCATTATGCTGACCATTATTCCCTATCAAGCGGAACCGATTAATGCGCCAGCGGATCAGACTGGCGATCAAACTGATAATCCCTCTGGCAACTAAAGATTTAAAGTCTGATCGACAAAAATCAACTCGTCGACATTAAAACCCAGCGCTTCAGCACTCTGCAAAAACCGCTGTTTTACCCTTTCACTAACGGTCGGCGTTCGCGCCAATAGCCACAGATAGTTGCTAGTGTTACCCGAGACAAAGGCGTATTGGTAGTTGTCATCCAGCTCAAAGACAATATAGGAACCATAAAAGGGGCCGAAAAAAGAGACCTTGAGATGACCAGGCTGAGCATTATCAATAGTGTAGGCCTTGCCCTCGGCCTGCTGCCAGGCGCCCTCTTCCGCAGAGTAACCGCGATTGATTACCCGCAGACCGCCATCATCTCGAACGGAATAGTCGGCAGTCACATTGCTTAAGCCGCGCTCAAAGGAATGATCGAGCCGCGCCACCTCATACCAGGTTCCGAGATAGCGCTGCTGATCCAGAGTTGCTACAGGGGTTACGCCCTCAGGCTTGCCAAGACAGGCCGTCAGCAGAGCGCAGCCAAGTAATATTACTATCCGTTTAATCGCTATTCGGTTACTCGCTATCGATTTGCTCACGCTGCGTTTCATGGTGGTCGCGACCTGTCATTATTATTGGAAGGCCGCGATTATAGAGCAATTAGAGGTTAGTACTTCCAGGAGAGATTTAAAAAATATCGCCAATCGGATGACAGCGCCGGCTCTCTGGCGGCATCTTCTTGCCAGCGGTTATCGAGAATCCAGATGCCAAGACCAAAAAACAACATATGGATATTGATATGGACGACCAGCATATTGGCGACAATCGTCGCCAGCGGCGTGGCCATAATCAGGCACCCCAGCAACAGATAATTACTGAAAATATTGCGGCTGAAATTAAAGGAGGTCGAGAAAATCTGCACACCGTGGCGTCGAATCAGCAGGTAGACAATCAGCACCAGGCCAATTGCGGGCAGCAGCGCATTGAGCGCATCGGTCATCATATTGGCGATATTGGCTTGCACCACTGCCGGCGCGATAAAGGGGTACATCAGCATATCGCTGGAGAGCAGCCAGTAACCGAAAAAGTAACCCAGAGCCAGCAAGCGCACCAGATTGCTGCACAGGCCGGCAAAGAAAATAATCGAAATCAGGCAACAGTAAAGCAGCAGCGCAACGTAGCTGACATCATCAATCAGCCACCAACCAGCCGATGCCGCGACAATCAGCAACGGAGCGCCAACACAGAACAGTACATCCGCCAACAGAAAGAGATTGATATAAAACGACCGCAGGCCAGATCTCGCCAAGCTTCGTCCATGCCTGATTTTACCGCCGACCAGGGCACCCAGAGCGGTGCCAGACAACCATTGCGTAATGCTGCAGTTGACCCGCCGCAGCCGCTCGCTTCGCGACAACATCACCACCAGCAGCAGCAACCCGACCTGGGCCTGAACAGGCACCGGAGGCAGCGCAGCTGCAAGATCACCGCCAATATAGTCAAGCAGCAGCGCCCAGAACAAAGTCCAGGCAGTGACAATAATCAACACCAGAATCCCGTGTTTGAGAGTGGCTAACATCGCTGGCACCCCCACTGGTCGAGAGGACGCAGGTCAAGCACGAAAGGAAAGTGCGCACAAAGAGCCTGTGCATAAAAAGCGCTAATGAGGAACGGGGTTAACCCGGGGCATAAACTGTTGGTGGCCAAATCCATGACGCGATCTCCTTATCCTGCGCCGGCAACATTGGCCATTGGCGCAATCCCTGTGCAGTGGCTACTGCACTGCCCCCAATCATCCCTGTTATTTTTGGTTCTGCTACTGCTGGTGATATTTAACCGTCTGCGGGCACAGATCAGCAATGACCAGCCCTGTTTAAATATCTAAATAAAATGTAGTTAAACTCTCGAGACTCTGCCAAGGTTTTTTCAGCCTTTCTCGCTCGGGGAGTTCAGGAAGCGGACTCACCCATTGGCTGACCCGGCACACTGCTCACCTCAACCCCCTGGGGAATATGCAGTGTCGAGGTTGGGTACGCCACTTCCGCCTGATTGGCAGCGATAATATCGGCAACCTTGAGCAACACATCCTGCTTCACCTGATGGTAGGTGGCCCAATCCGTTGTTTTGGTAAATGTGTAGATAAAAAAGTCCAGTGAGCTGGCGGCAAATTTATTGAAGTTAACCATCATGGTCTGCTCGGGATCTATGTCCGGATGCGCGCGCAGCATCGCCTTAACCTGATCGACAATAGTGTGAACCTGATTCAGGTCATCGTAGCGCACGCCAATGGTTTCATAGATTCGGCGGTTGGTCATGCGCGAAGGGTTCTCTACCGAGATGCTGGCGAAGGCGGCGTTGGGGATATACAGCGGTCGCTTGTCAAAGGTTCTGATGCGCGTCAGCCGCCAACCGATATCTTCCACAGTTCCCTCAATCTCCTTGTCGGGGGAACGGATCCAGTCGCCGACGGAAAACGGGCGGTCCAGATAGATCATCAGCCCACCAAAGAAGTTTGCCAGCAGATCCTTGGCGGCAAAACCGACGGCAATACCACCAATACCACCGAAAGCCAGCAGCCCGGAAATGCTGTAACCAAACAGCTGCATGGCAATCAATACACCAGTAATAATCACCGCCGCGCGGAGCAATTTGCCCACTGCCCTGACTGTGGTTGCGTCCATCGGCTTGGCGATATAGTCGGGATGCACCAGATTGCGCTCGGCGCGCTTGATAAAATTGGTGAGAAACAATACGCCCAAAAATATCAGCGCCAGGCGATTGATCGGGTCGACCAGATCATAGAGCCCCGATTCCATTTTTTTCGCGGCGATGCCAGCGGAAAAATTAATTCCCAGAATCCAGATCATCCAGATCAGCGGGCGGCGGCAGGCTTCAATCAGAGCGTCATCCCAAACTGTCCGGGTTTTTGCCGCATGCACCTCGAGCCGGTCGACAATGCGATTGACCACCAGGCCGAGACCCAGCGCCAGAACCACAATCACAAACAGTTCAAGCACCCAGAGGTACTGTTCACCGGTCAGGTTAACCAGCCAGCTTTCTATTTTTGTCATATCACTATTCCGCTATTCAATTAACATCCCGCAGCCGCGCTATGGTAGCAACTCTGCGATCATCATGCTCCAGCTGCGCCCAGGACCATGACTTGGCTTTCAACATTGCGGCGATCTTGTCACTGCCGGCAATCTGCTGTTTGTTCATAAAATCCAGAACCTCCAGCGCGCCCGCCCGATCGTTGCATACCAGAATCATATCGCAACCGGCGCTGAGAGCACGTTGCGCTTTTTGCACATAACCGCCAACAATATCCGCCCCCTTCATGGCCAGATCGTCGCTGAATATCACCCCCTCAAAACCGAGCTGGTCGCGCAAAATCCGCTGCAGCCAAAACCGAGAGAACCCCACCGAGTCCGGATCGATCACCGGAAAGGTAATATGCGCCGGCATAATGCCGCCAAGCTGATCGGCCAATGCGGCAAACGGCAGCAAATCATGCTCGCTGAGTTCGGCCCAGCTGCGCGGATCCACCGGCGCTTCAAGATGGCTGTCTGCAACCACGCCACCATGACCGGGAAAATGCTTTCCGGTGGCGGCCATACCGGCCTCGTTCATGCCCGCAATAAAGGCCCCCGCGACATCAATCACCAATTGTGGCTGATCAGAAAAGGCCCGGTTGCCAATAATTGTGCTGGTATCGCGATCCACATCCAGCACCGGTGCAAAGCTGATATCGAGACCACAGGCGATCACCTCCGCCGCCATCAGCCAGCCACAATCCCGCGCCAGCGCCAGCCCGGCTTCTCGATCTTGCAGGGTTAAGTCACCGAGTGACTGCATGGGCGGCAAGGCTGTGAAGCCCTCCTTAAAACGCTGCACCCGACCGCCCTCCTGATCTACCGCGATCAAAAGATGGGGCGCTACGGATCGGATCTCGGCCACCAGCGACTCAACCTGTTGGCGACTCTCGACATTGCGCGCAAAGAGTATCACTCCACCAACCTGAGACTGTTGCAACAGGGCCGGCTCGCCATCCATCAATGTGGTTCCGGCAAGGTCGAGCATCAGGCGTCCATGGAGTTTGTGGGTCATAGCTTTTCCAGTGTCAGTTTTCAGGTGTCAGATTTAAGTGTATCTAAAAGATAAGGCGTCTAACCGTTGAGCGGTTTAGGCTAATCGTGCCGCTGCGTTAGACAAATTTATTCTTTCATAAAGCCCCGCTATTCCATAGGGAAATTTTACCCGCCGGCAGCTTTATTGCAGCGGAAAATTAACAGTTTATTTTTCAGCCGGTTAGCAAAACAATCTCGACGGGATAATCAAATAGAGGCGTAACTGACCCCAAAACCATGCAATTCGGGCGGATGCACTGTCCTCGGCAAGCTGCTATTTTCGCTACTTGCAAAGACAGGTATTAACACAATCAGGTGAAGAGAAAGATATAAAGAGTCAGGTAAAAAGGAGAAGCGCAATGGCCAAGAGTATCCCCATTACCAATCAGCGTTATCAGGATATCGCCACCGGCAGAAGCTTTGAGGTGCTGGCGGTCGATGATTACACCGCCCAGGTCGATCTCTATTTTGATGATGGCGACTTCGATCAGATCAATTTTGATGACTGGTCCAAGATGGTGGTGGTGCCAGTCAGCAGCCTTAACCGACTGGCGCCAATGTCCCCATTCGAGATTGACGATTGGCTGCCCGAGAACGGCGAGTTTCCAGCTCAGGGCACTCACAAGACCGACTATATGTTTGGCTGGGATGAGTTTTAGGCTTTCGAGGGCTTATTAGCCCGCCCTTAAATCCAGGTTAAATCAGAGCCAGTAGCCTGCGCTACTCGTCTCCGGCGAGCCCACCCATGCGAATATGGCGCAGGATAATCTGGGCCGCATCGTTGGCGTCATCCACCAACTCAAAAAGATTGAGCTCCGCCGCTTTCAGGCAGCCCTCCGAGAGCATGCGGTCCTGCATCCATTCCACCAGTCCCTGCCAGAATGGCCGGCCCACCAAAACAATGGGAAACGGCTGCACTTTATGGGTCTGCACCAGAGTTAAGGCTTCAAACAGCTCGTCAAGGGTGCCAAACCCGCCGGGAAAAATGACAAACCCCACCGCATGTTTAACAAACAGATATTTACGCACAAAAAAATAGCGGAAATCGAGGGCGATATCCTGGTACGGGTTGGGGGTCTGTTCAAATGGCAGATCGATATTTAACCCCACAGAGGGAGTCGGGGTGGCAAAGCAGCCGCGATTGGCGCCCTCCATAATGCCCGGGCCGCCACCTGTAATCACCGGAATATTTTCTTCGCCAAGCAGCTTTCCGAGCAATTGCGCCTCGCGATAATAGCGATTGGTGGAGTCGAGGCGAGCGCCACCAAACACCGTTACCGCCGCTCCCAACTTAAGTAATTTATCGGTGCCGTCGACCAATTCAGACTGTATACGTAGTACGCGCCATGCTTCCTGTACTTTTGCTTCCAGCATAAGATTCTCCTTATTGTTTTATGTAAATATAGTTTAACTTGCACCAGATTGATTACTGTATATAATTACAGTTACCTGTTTAGAGGAAATCATCATGGAACGTCTAACTGCTCGACAACAACAAATCTTTGATCTGATTCGCGACAATCTTGACGCCACCGGCTACCCGCCGACACGGGCTGAGATTGCCCAGCAGCTTGGCTTCAAATCTGCCAATGCAGCTGAGGACCATCTGCGCGCACTGGCCCGCAAAGGGGTTATCGAGATGATTCCCGGAGCCTCGCGGGGCATTCGAATTGTTGAACAGTTCTCCGGCATCCCGATCGTCGGGCGCGTCGCCGCCGGTGAGCCGATCCTGGCTGAGCAAAATATTGAAGACTATCAGGAAGTGCCCGCCAGCACCTTCCACCCCCACGCTGATTACTTCCTGCGGGTGCAGGGTCAGAGCATGATTGATGTGGGTATTATGGATGGCGATCTGCTCGCTGTTCACCAGCAGCCCACTGCGGAAAATCAACAGATTGTGGTGGCCCGGGTCGATGGTGAAGTCACCGTAAAACGGCTGAAGCGCACACGCAGCAAACACGAGATTCATCTGCTGCCGGAAAATCGCGACTACTCGCCGATACTGGTCGATTTGCGCGCACAGGATTTTGCGATTGAAGGTCTGGCTGTGGGTGTAGTACGAGTCAGTATTTAAGATTGCGAGTAAGTTTTTAAAGACACGAGTAAGTATTGAAGGTCACGAGAAAATATTTAAACGCAGGAAAAAATATTTACTTTTAAACTAGCCACCGGACATTGAATTGGCGGCAAAGGCATAGTCATCCACGATCTGGCCGCCAATCACATGCTCCTGCAGAATACGTTCAATCACCTCTGGCGAGCAACTGTGATACCAGGTTCCGTCCGGGTAACTGACCATAATCGGGCCCTGGCGACAAATCCGCAGGCAGTCCACTTTGGAACGATAGACACCGCCCTCCACATCGAGCAATTCCAGCTCCGCAATTCGCTGTTTTAGATAATTCCAGGACGCCATGGCCTGCCCTTCAGATGCGCACTTGCCTGCGGTGCAGAGCAGCAGATGCTGGCGATAGCTGCTTAACTTGCGCACTTCACCAAGCTGTTTAAGAATTTTATCGGAGTTCATTTGGCTGGCCATTTTTTGAAAAGGCTATAGATTTAAAGGCTATAGATCTAAAGGCTAGGGTTTTAAAGGCTATAGTTTTAAAAGCGATAAGTTTAAAAACGGACGTGCAACCAGAGGTGGATTGAATTGCAACGCTTTAAAGGTTTTATTGGCTGAAGAGAAACGCTAAGCCTATACGTTTTTCAAAACAGTCTGGTTAGTGAACCGTATGCGCCTTGCCCTGAACAGCGTCACCTGGCAGAACACGCTCTTCACCCAACTCAAAGGCCATCTGAATACCGGCGTCCATCATACTTTTGGCGACTTCGATATGACGTCCATCGAGATAGGCCATCACCTCGGGCGAGAAATTAATCGTCACCAGTGCCCCTTCGGTCCCGGCGCGCTGCAGTGCAACTTCGCCGCTATCCAACATAACCAATTCAAATTCTGCAAGGGGCATAGATCTCTATCCGTTTTATTCAGTTGTGCCTGAATTATTCAGGCCGGGTTTAAGCCATTGTTTCAGTCTGATGCGTCGAATCAAAACGCTTAGCTGTCTTGCTGGCTGTCTTAATCGCCTGTTCAGTCGCCTGGCCAGAAGACAGTCTAGCAGCTGTGGCAACCCCTGTTAACCACTTAGGGTTAAAACATGGGGACTAAAACGTGAGGGCTAAAACTCCACCATCATTTCCCGCTGCCTCTCGACCAACTCCTGAAGATTCTGCAACCACAGCTCGGCATGCTCAAGACTCCAGTCGATATTGGCCGGTGCATCCAGCGCAATAATCGGCAAGCGATCAACATCCATTTCCGCTTTGCGCAGCACCGGCAGGCGGTAGATATGATGGTGGGCATTGAGCAGCTCACTGAGCCAGGAGCGAGGATCATTTTCCAGGGTTTGCAACTCGGTTGCCTCGCCTGGGCATTTGCCCTGCTCTGCCAACAGCGCCACCAGAGCGTTGCCATCGGTGACCGATTGCGGCTCTTTAAGCTTGTAGCTCTCGGCGATATTGCAGCAGTGCCACAACCAGGCCTGATGTAACTGCACAATCATCGACTGAGCGACCGCCGTTGCCTGATGCGTGCTGACCAAGGCGCGATTTGTGCCTACAAGGCGCAGCAGTTGACGGGCAAACAGCAGTTTCTGATTGACCGCGGAAATATAGGTCGACATCCAGCCTCTACTTGCCGCCCTTTTCAGCGGCCACCCATTTGCCATTATTGTAATAGGCGTTCCAACCCGTGGGTTTGCCATTCTCTTCACTGCGCACATATTGCTCTTTGGTTTTGCGGCTAAAGCGAATAATAGCGGGCAATCCATCAGGGTCGGTAACCGGGGCGGTCAACAGAAAATGATACTTTTCGTCGATCTCGTCTTTGTGCGGCAACAATTCCTGCACCGTTGGCGCTCGGGTCTCGCGGTGCTTGGGAAATTGACTGGCAGCCAGAAACAGCCCGGATGCGCCGTCACGAAGAACATAGTGATCCTCAACCTTCTCGCAGCGCAATTCCGGCATCGATACCGGATCGACTTTCGGCGGCGCGGCTTCACCGTTGCGCAGCAGCTTGCGGGTATTCTTGCACGGCTCGCCGGGGGCTGTTTCGCCGGTGCAACCGAAATATTTACCAAAGCGGCCTGTCTTTAACTGCATTTCACTGGCACATTTGTCACATTCGATCACCGGCCCTTCGTAGCCCTTGATCACATACTGCCCGGCTTCCACCTCAAAACCACTGCAGTCCGGATTGTTACCACAGACATGCAGCTTGCGCTTTTCATCGATCAGATAGCTATCCATCGCGGTGTTGCATAGTTTGCAGCGATGCTTGTGCATAAGCTGTTTGGATTCGGCTTCATCATCTTCATCAATATTGACGGCCTCATCACCAGGGGTCAGATTCATGGTCTGCTTGCAGCGCTCTTTGGGAGGCAAGGCATAACCAGAGCAGCCCAGAAACACCCCTGTGCCGGCGGTGCGAATCATCATCGGACGGCCACATTGGGTACAGAGAATATCAGTCTCGGTCGGCGCATTGGG